>CAMBZY010000358.1 GCA_945872325.1 Candidatus Kuenenia stuttgartensis
CCCTGACCGCCCAGGAAGACTCCGCCTGTGTTTTGCAGGCCAGATGTCGGTGTACCGGTGATGGCGAGCCGGTACAGCTGACGCAGCGGAATGTTCTTCTGCACCAGACCTAAAGTCACCGTATTGGCACCAGCGTTATAGATGGCTGAGGCCAATTTAATGTTCTTGTCGTCACGAGTGCCAAAACGTCCATCGGCGCCGGCCGATGTCAGAACGTAGTTGCCTACGTTTGATGCGGCTGAGGCGTCCAGTGTCTGGCTGAAGCTGGCGACAAGCGTCGTGGGCTGGGCATGGTAGCCATATCGAACCAGTTTGGTCACCACCGGGGCGGCTACGGACTGGATGAGCATTTGATAGTTCATCACGCTCTGGAAGCCTGAACCTGTGCCCAGAACTGTGAAGTTATAGGTGCCAAGCGCCAGAGGAGTACCAGAGATCAGGCCGTTTTGTGAGAGGCTCAGGCCGGTAGGCAAGGCTCCGCCGGTGACCACCCAGGTGGCTGGGCCAGATGTGCTGGTGAGCTGCTGCTGGAACGGAACTCCCGCCACGGCGTTAGGCATGATGCCTGGGAGTGTGGTTGACTGACTTGGCGAATTGACGGTCAGGTAAAGATAGGCTGAACTGCGTGGGCCGTTTGGCTGAACGATGTCGATGGTGAGCTGGAACGGGCCGCTCACGGTCGGCGTGCCGGTCAGTTGGCCGGTGGGGCTGAGTGTCATGCCTGTTGGCAGGGCCACGCTGTTTGGATTCAGGCTGAAGAGATAGATCTTGGATGGATCGCCGCCAGTGGGCAGAATCGTCTGGGCGAACGACTGGCCGACATAAGCCGTGATGGCTTGTGGATTAACGCCCGGCGCGGCAAACGTGTGGTTATAGCCAATTCCCGTAATGCCCACGGCCGGGTTGGCTTTGTTGCCAATGGACGCCGATGTGCCGATAGGGCCGATATTTATGGCAGTGGTGACAATGTCAATCTGGCCGTCGCGGTTGAAGTCGGCCACGGCCAGGCCGTCAATGGCCCGTTGGAATTTGACGTCAAAACCATCGGCGGCATTGGAATAGGCGATGTAGTGCTTTTGTGTGCCAAACTGGCCGGTGCCATCGCCAGCCAGAATGCCATACAGCGTGGACTCATTTGAGCCGCTGCCCACGGCCAGGTCCTTGTTGCCGTCGCCATTGAAGTCGGCCACGGCCAGGGCACCATTCCAGCCGCTCTCTGCATCAAAGGCATTCACGGCGTTGACCGAAAAGCCGATCGCCCCGCCCGCTGGGCTTGTGTTCAAATAAACACTCAGAGCGGCCTGCGAAGCTGTCCAAACCCTGAATGAAGGCGACGTGTCGCGCACCAGCCAGAGCGAAACATAATTCGGGCTTGTGGCCAGGTCCATCTTGCCGTCGTTGTTCAGGTCGGCCGCCACCAGGTTCAGGCCATTAGCAGCGCCTGCGCTGGCCGTGAAAACGCCCGTGCTGAACTGGCCATTGCCGGGGTTGGCATAGGTCGTGATACCGTCGGCCTCAGGCGTGGCCAGGTCGAGCTTGCCGTCGGCGATAAAATCGGCCAGCACGGTATTGATAACCGCAATGGAACCAAAAGGCGAGAAGACTCTGTAGTTGGGTGCAGTGCCGCCAGCCACCAAGCCCCACTCGGCGCTTTGCTGCTTCAGAGCCAGCGTGCTGATGGCGCTGGGGGCGAAGTCGCCCGCCCATTTGCCTGTGGATGGATTGGCCACGCCGGCAAAGACCTGATAACCGAGCATGGGAAAGGTCTGGTAGTTACTGCCCGGCACAGGGACAGGTGTGGTGCCGTAATTGCCTAAAACCAGGTCGAGCAGGCCGTCGCCGGTGACATCGCCCAGCGTCAAAGCCCCAGTCTTGCCCGCCCAACCGTTGATCACAGTGGTGTTGAGCGACGCCACAAAAGCCTGCTGCTGCGGGTCATACAGCCACGTCTCGGTGATGAAGCCAGAGCCGGGACTGGTGTTTACCACATCCCTCGTGGTGAGTATGTCCTGATAGCCGTCGCTGTTCAGGTCCACCACCGCAAAGCCGTCGCCCGAGGCTTGATAGGGCACGGAGCCAATCGCCAAAGGCCCCTTGTTTAAGAAGATTGGGCCGTTGGGGCCGCCAAAAGCCACTTTACCGAACGTGCCCTGCGTGCTGGTGATCAGCGATTCCACATTTGTACCATAACCAGCCAAGCCAATGGCCTCGCCGGTTTCAAGCAGGTCGGGGTAGCCGTCCTTATTGAAGTCGATCGGGTTGCCACTGACGTCGGTGGTGATCACCGTGGCGGCTTCAAATAAAGTACAGATACTCGAATCGAGCGGAGACGTGGGCAGCTTGCCCCAGGTAGGCTGGCTGGCCAGACCGCCATCGGTCATCAGAACGGGAGCGGCCGTCATGACCTCGCGGCGTTCCATGGTCTCAATCGTAGCAAAAAATGAACGCTGGCGATTCTTTCGGGATTTGAGCATGAGAGTTCTCTTTAGCTTGCAGAAGTTCGGGATTGCGAGATCTAGGTGGATTGCGAGGTTTATCAAGTATGACGTCAAGATGTGACCGTTTCTATCCACTTTTCGCAATGCCCCTGAAATGTTTCCGAATTTTGTAGAGATAAGAAATTTAACGATTTTGAGGCCCTTTTGCGCTTTTCGGATAGACACCGAGGGCTGTGTTCGAGTCTGATTCTAGATTCGTGTTTCGAAACGAAAGATCGACGAACGATCCGGCGAGGCAGAGAGGCCTATTCCATTGAGTCAATTGATGAGACACCGCAGATTGAACCTGTTTTTGGCTGTGATGGCCGCGCTTATTGGTGGCCCCAACGCCCAGGCCCAATACAACGACAATGCAGGGGCCTTTTATCCTGGACAGGTTGTTGTGGATGCCCCACCGCCTGCCTTCCCGCCGACTGGTGGCCCGAGCCTGCCCGCCCTTGTCAATTCACTGGTGATGGAATCGCAGCAGGCCATGGACAACCTGCGTTACGAAATGGCTGGCACAGATGTCTGCCTTCAAGGCGAATTTCGGGGCATCGCCCTCATCAACGCCTGCAAGCAGTTTCAAAACAACATTCAAACCAACGACCCGCGCCTGCTTCAGGTTGGTTTTACAAATATTGATCGCGCTTTTACAGCGTTCTCGCAACTGATGAGCCCCTATGGGCAGGACGCCGCTCGTACAGTGAACTCTCTGGACCGTGTCCAACGGCTTACGTTTCAGATTCGTAACCGGATTGGGAGCTATCAGCCGGGCAGCCCGGGCCTGCCTGTAAACGCCCCTCCAGCGTTTAACCCGAGAGCCTTGGCTGATGCCACAGCCAGACTTCAAATATCCATTGACCAACTCTCGCGCTCGCTGGCCAGATACTATCAGCAAGAATATGCGCCAGCTCGGAATTCTGCCAGTCAAATGGAAGGCCTGAACCGCTTTCTGCAAGGGCTGCTCACTTCTTCGGTACGGAATGAAGAAATCTGGCAGGCGACCCAGCAACTGCGACTGGTGAGCTGGGATCTGTTCACATTTGCAGCACAATATCCGATTGATCAAGCCTTGAGGAATCAGATCGTAGCCACCAAGCAATTGCATGACGTGGTTTGTAATCTGGCGGGCAGTGATCCAAACGGCCCGATTTATGAGCCGGGGATGCCGCCCGGAAAAGGTCGGATTGTCAAGCAGGCTCCTCCCAATCCAGCGATTGGCCCCGGCCAGCCTGGAATTCCACCGATAGTCCGGCCAATTGCTCCTCCACATCCTCCTCAGTTTTTCCAGCCTTCGCCTGAATTTTTGGCCTTGCTCAACAGCACTTTGAACCAGAGTGATACCCTGCTCAAAACCGTTGAACTGCATGTCAATCAGCTCAATTACGGCCATCGTATCCAAGCCTCTCTGAGAATGCTTCGCAGCGATTTGCTGGTACTGAATCAGATTGTTCGTCAATCGTCCAGCCGCAACGAAATTCAGAGGTTAGGATCTGGGCTTCTCGAGAAAACCAATGAGCTGGCGGGAATTGTCCAGCAATATGCCGGCGGCAAGTCAGGGCCTTTGATTGACCAGTTGCGCACGCTTGATCAGTCTGTCCGACAAGTCGTTCAACTGCTTCGCTAAAATACAAAGCGAAATATTTATACCGATACTCACCATACAGAGGATTAAAAAGAAAATGACCACTGCCATCATCCTGACACTGGCCGCCCTGGCTCAGTCTCCACCGCCTGTCGTCAATGAATCCAGGCCGATTGCACCTGAGTTTATTGCAACTCTTCAAAAGTCCGAAAAAACGATGGATGCCCTCAAGCATTTTTCCGTAACAGCCAAA
>CAMBZY010000359.1 GCA_945872325.1 Candidatus Kuenenia stuttgartensis
TGGGGTTTTCCACTTGAATCGTTCGAGATTGGTGCCGGGAGAGGTTTCGGTTCTTGATGGCCTAGACCTAGCACATCAGCTGCCGTAATTTTTGGTTTTTCCGGTTTATTCTCGTTAACAGGCACCTTTGTATCAAAGTTCATATCCAGGTAATGCCCTAAATCTGGCATACCGAGATCGGGAACTTCGACAATCCGTACCATCTTGGATGCCGGTTTTTGTGCCGCAGAAGCGTTGTCTTGGATCGGTTTGGAAACCGTTTGCGCATCCAATTCAACTTGAGAAAAAATCAAGAGATACATCGCAAGGACTAAAATGCGGCTAAATCCAGATATCGCCTTGTATTTGCGCTGCATATTCATTGATTTTAAGCGTCCCATGAGGCCCCCGATTCAGAGAATCCATTCTCTTTAATATAAATCATGGCGATTTTGAAATTTACGTCAATCTCAGTTCCAGCGAATTCACGATCATTCCTCAGGTAAACCAAGCTCCCTACGAATTTGCATCAAAACGGCTGGGTCTTCCACAAGTCTAGCCATGAGTTGTGGGTATGTGAGTTCGCCCAACTCAACAGCCTTGCGAATCAGATAGGGGATCGGGCTGTGGGGCTCGAGTTGGATCAACAGTTCAGCTGTATTGCGAAGCTGAGAATAAATCGCATTCCGCGCTGCCACAGCATTTTGGGGGTTCCACTGCCCCATGCCGTTGCCGCCGGCTGAACTGTTCCCAGCAGTTCCCTCTGCTCCCGAACTCTCTTCGCTGTCATCACTTGCGTATCCGGCAGCAGGCTGTAATTTTTTAGAGATACCACCAGCGATACCCAAGCACTCTTCTACGGATTTCCTCAATCCAACTAAAGATGGAGAATAAGGCCCCATGTAATCATCAAGGGTTGTCTGTAATTGACTTATGGTCTCAATGCAGTCTTTCAAGGCCTGAAGATTTTCCTCCGCAAGTTGAGCGTCCATCTCGGTAATCAGCCGATTGATTTCATCGAATGAAACACGCGAGTCAGGCTTCTTGGAATTCCCCCAATCGAGGACACTGACTTGCTGACCGTCTGCAACCAGGACAGGCAGCATCCGGATCGTGGTCGGAAAGCGTGCCCCTCGTTCGGCATCAGCCAGCCAATTGAACGGGCCTGCGCGAGTTTCCAAGTCTTCTTCAGTCTCGACAAGTGGGTACGTAAACTCCCAACACTGATGAACATAGCTCAACATAAATGCCAAAGACTTTGAGAGTCCGGGAAAACCATCGATCCGAGTCACAGCCTCAACCAACCGTACCACCAGATTCAAATCCTTGGTTTGGTTGATGAGTGTCTGGCAAGCCAGGCTGACAATATCTTCCCAGTCAGCATATTTTGGAGTTTCTGGACGCTGAGGATCGTTTTCATCAAAAAGACTTGGGTCAATTTCTTTACGATCATCATCAAGACGTGTTTTCACGACGTAATCTAACGACTGGCCAGCAGGGTTCTCGCCAGGAATCGGAGCCAGTAATTCTTCGAAATCAGGAATCTGCATGGGAATCCGCCAGTTGTTTCGTCAGGGTGTTCGCATTTATCTAGCAAGCTTTCGAAGGGGCCATCGAACCGATCTCTCTCGTGCCCCAACCACCTCACATAATTATCATGCCCTATAATCGCTAAAGGTCAACAGATAATTTGTTCAAAATCAGCTTTAATACTCTGAGCAGTCAGCAATCAGTTTTTCATGTTGCTTCCCAAAAGTATCGAATTACAAATTCAGAGATGTCTGATTATTAGCTGAATGAAGTATAATTGGACAATCCACAAGGCTTCTTATATACTCATCACAGTGCCATAAAGCGATCGATTACGCGACTCACAAACTGGACAGAAACATGATCAAAGTACTGATTTGGGAAAACGCGTTCTTGATCGGAGCGATGAAGCACCCAGGACACTCTGCGCTTGCAATCACCGAAGGCCATCTGGCAGAAACATATGTAAGCTGGTGGCCAGCATCAGCGACTGCTGAAGAAAATCAGGCGCGTGGATTTCGCAAAGGTGGCCGGCAAGACATTCAAACCGATTACCGAAAAGAACTTGGTGATAGAGCCCGTCTGGCACTTTCAGGTGGGGCGGCACCAAGAGATGGTCAAACGAACGAACCTGTGGTTGATGATCGTGGCGTCCATATCTTAAATATGGCCGATGACTGGATGCAAAAGCCCCAGCATATCATTGATATACCCTCGTTTGACGATCGCAACCTTCAGCAGGGGCAACAGGTGATCGGTCTCTGTGAAGCGAATATGCGCGACTGGTGGCGACTTTATTCCAACACCGTGATCAATCGCAACACGCATCATCAATACAAATTTGTAAGTAACAGATTCAATTGTTCGGCAGTGGCTATGGCTGGTCTTGTAGCTGGAGGATCTAGCGGATTTGTCAAGCCCAGTAAAGCCTGGTTTTATTATACTCCTAATGATATTAGAGATTATGCCTTTGACTTAAGGAATAAACTCAACGAAATGAATGATCAAGCCATCCAGATCAATGCTCAGTTACTGGCCCAATATCGAAGTTACCAACCTGCCCGGCGTCAAGTCGGTGGAATTGATTATCTGCATCGAACTCTCGCAGGCGATACGAGGGTTTTTGATATTTGGTCAGAAGCCGACTGGCGACGTGAGAGCGGACGAAACGTGTTCATCGGACGCCGGAAAGAACAGGTTGCCGCAATTGATACCCACATACGCGATTATTGGAGTCGAGGCCAAGAATGGGATGAGACAAATTATGTCTACAAATCCATGGCACTTGCCGAGATACTAACACAAGTACAAGATCACATCATCAAGAAACCCAATAGTGATCGCGCCGATGCTGTATTAAAGCTGGGCTCACAATGCATGATGGTTGTGAAGGATCGTGCTGCCCGAAACTATGATTGGGAAGCGCAATTATTGCAAGATGTCCAGGACATTTTCGCATGATCAAAGGTTAGAGAAAATCGCCCTGAAGCCCTGGCGGATGAAATCTCCGCAAGGGTTTGTTTTTTCAACGATTTCTGGTTGGCTCATGGAGCAGGAGGCTTAATCTCACTGGATGAAGGGTTTGTGAGAAAGATCGGTTCTACAGCAAATTTCGGAATCTTTACGGTTTGCGGTTCGACAGCTTGAGGTTCTGGTTCCACCACTGGAGCCTGCTGGACGGGCTGCTCAAACAAGGGCAGAACGGAAGGTGGACTATTGGGATTCGACGCTGGCCCAGAGAATGGTGGAGGTGTTGTGAGAACCTGGTCTCGTGTAAGTGGTTTCACGCCGGAAGGCATGATGGTCACAGCCTTTTCAACAATGGACGCAACACTCTGACTACCAGGCGGCATGGTGCTTGTCCCGAGCCAGTATTTCGTGGCCACGGCCAGCCGAAGAGTTTCAAACGACTCAATGATCACATCTTCTCTGGGCTTAGAGGCCAGTTTGATGCGATAATAAGAGCGTATTTTAGGAGGAATGGTGATCGAAAGCGACTCGCCAGCTTTTTTGGTCACATCCGAAGGAAGCGGACCGGGGAGTCGTGCCAATTCCGTAGCGAAGCCGTTTTTAGACTCACCTGAAGCTGTGGCCGGCTCGCGCCCATTCGATTCTTCTGGCAAGGCTTCCGGCAATTCCTCTGGAGCCAACGGCGTTTCATTACAGTAAACAGCCAAACATCGCTGAAGAGCCGTACAAGCGGCAGCCACGACTCGATCCGAATTTTCCGAAGGATTGCCGTCCTTATCTGTCCGATTCACGACGATGGTGAGTGCTTCGATCGTTTTTTTGCCGCAGCAACAGCCGCTGATAAGTGCCTTGGCAGCCGCATATCGAACACATTCGTTGCGATCCGTGCGCAGAGATGCGATGATAGCCTCTTCAACATCAGGCCAATAATGGCAATCAACAGTCGCCAGATATTCCACAGCCGCAACACGTTCTTTGGCTGAGGCTTCGTCGGCGGCTACTGCGCTGGCCACTTGCTGGGCAGGCGAACCTCCAGCACCGAATGCTGAACTGGGCGGGCACAAGCCACTGAAAAGCCCGCCAGTCATAAGCGTCATAGGGGCCAGCATCGCGTTGGTAGCAGGTCCAAGCAACGGATTCTGACAAATTTGTTGCAGGCAGGCGGCTTTTTGAGCTTTAGAAAGGCCCAGAAAACTCCATAAAGTGGCCGGTTGAGTGGGAGTAGCACCAGTAGCGGCTCCTAGAGCAGAGCCTGATGCACTAGCAGCAGCACCAGCACCTGACGGAGCCATGCATCCTGGGATGATCATAGAGAGAAATGCGGCAGCCAAACACT
>CAMBZY010000360.1 GCA_945872325.1 Candidatus Kuenenia stuttgartensis
TTTGAGCCAATCACCCGATGGCATGGAACGATGATCAATAGAGGGTTTCTCGATAATGCCATCCCTACCGCTCTGGATGCTCCCTGCTTGTTCACCTTCCGTGCCATGACTTCATAAGTCTCTGTCTGGCCACAAACGATACTGGCCAACGCAGCCCTGATTTCCGTTTGAAAAATGGTCGGGGCTGGTACCAAAGGCAAATGAAATTCTGTTTCTGGATGCTCAAAATACGCAGAGACCTGGCGGACGGATTCCGCCAGGTGCTCTGGGATATCAGGATTTGTACTCACTACGAGATCATCGTTGAATTCCAGTTTCGTAATAAACTGGTCATCAGCCGAAATCACAATTCTGCCGATGACCGTTTGCAACGAACTCTGAAAGACTTCAGAACTCATGGTTTGACGAGCACTTCTGGCTTACTGACAGGCACAAGCCAGACCTCGGCCACCTGACAGCCACGGCCATTTCCGCCCACACCTGGGTCGCGATTGAATTTCAATTCCAGATTTCCATCCGCTGTCAACTCTTGGGGAATGTCAAATTCAAGCGTTTTATGAGGATTCGGCTTCATCATCGGTGGATGAATCATCCGCCCATCTGCCACAAGCTGAATTTTGACCCTGAAATTATCGCCTGCGTATGTGACCCTCATCCTGTATTTCTGATTCTTGTTAAGCTCTTTGTATTTCATGACTATGGGCTGGTCATACATGGTCTGAGCATATCGGCACCATGCAATCGGCGCTTCAAGACGATATTCAAAGCCATTGAAAACCGAGTGACGCACTTCCGGATCATCTGCAAAGCTCTTATCGAGAACAAGATGCGGCTGGCGTGCAGGATCGCCCAGATCGTCATAAAACCCTCCAGGGCCAGGATTGGTTCGGTTCAGGAGCGTTGAAATGGCTTCCAATCGCTCTTTATCCGTCTTTAATTCCTGAATACCCTGCAATTGCGGCACCAGCCAGGGGCGGTCGTTCAGTGGAACATCGATACGATCCTGACTTGTCCCACGGCCTGGCATCCCATGATATTTAACCGTAGCAAGTTGCATTTTAGCGGTCTGAAACAAGCTGTCGGCCAGTTCGTTCACGCGATTACGCAATTCTGGGGCCACCATTTCGGTGTCACTGGTCTGTAATCTGGCAATCGCTTTCACCAGATAAGAATTGGTTTTATTCATCGTTGTTTGACGCAGCAAAGCTTCAGCCTCTTGCTGGAGGGCCGTTTCAGAGATTAATCGCTGACGAAGCCATGCGTCGTAATAGGCCCTGTAAAGTGGCTGCTGGAATCTCCAGTTCCGTAATACATCTGGCGAAGCCGCCTTTTCCATGGATTGAAATTGCTGGAGGGTGGTTTCAACTCCCGTGTTGGCAATCAAAGGGCCGCGCCAGTTGTTTTCAAGCTGAATCAAGGCTTCGGCGAATCCATCCTGATATTCCGGCCCGATGAAAAACTTCGAATAATCTCTTAAAATGGAACGCACAGTTGCGTCGGGATCCCAGGCCAGACCGCTCCAGATGATTTTATTGACATCGTCGTGGCAGCCTTCCGAATAGGAAATGAAGCCGGTGGTATAAGGCTGGTACGACTTGAAAATAGCCGCCTGATCGTATGGGCGCGGATTAATCGCCTCGCGGCCCTGTGTCAGAGCAAATGCAAAGTCCCAATTCGTGACAGGATGCTGGCAACTGAGGTTGTGGGTGATATCCGGATATCCGCGAATCGGATATTTCGCAGGAATCACTTCCCTCAGTGTCTTCAGTTCGATCAGATTCTGTGGCCCGAAAGCGATCCCTGAAAGCCACTTGGGCTGGCCTTTCATGATTTCAATAAATTCATTAAACCAGACCCGATTGAACGACTGTGGAGACATCCACATCTGAGCCTTGGGATGATATTTCTTGAGCGAAACTGTCTGCTTTTCGAGAAGGTTCATCATGTGCATGGGCCGCATGTGGCCCGGATCGCCTCCAGGTACAAAGACCACGTCAATTCTGGGCAAAACCTTAAAGACTTCGGCCCATTCCTTGAGTGCAAATTCCACCATGGACGGGTCGGAATAATCCCCATCAATTGCTGGGTACCAGATCCAGAGATCGATGCCGTAATCATCTGCCAGCTTCGACATTTTGATCATCATTTCCAAAGGAGGTCTTGGAAAATGAAGGCTGTCTGCATCGTCGTCCGATCGCGGTGGAATCAGCTCAATGGCGTTGGTTCCAAATGCAATCAGGTCGCGATAATATTGTTCCCACTGGTCGATATCCCAGGCATCGTAGGAATTTGTTTTGGGGCGATAGCCAAGTTGGTGTCCGCGAATCTTGGTTTTGGGCGACGAAACAATTTTCAGTGGCTGAGTCAGTTCGACCCGGTCACGCGTCAGGTTCAATTCACGCAGTAATCGGCCGAGACCGAACAGGACACCACGATCGTCGTGGCCAATCACATAAATTCGCGAAGGCTTCTCAAGACTATAAATGGCAAAGCCTTCCGCCTGATTTGCAACGGGCTGTGTTTTCAGAACTGCGGGAAACGCAGCTGACTGAGCTTCCGTGAGCACATGGATTTCTGGAAGATTCTGGCCAGGATCATGGCCGATTGCCAGCTTTACGCGGGTTCGGTGGTGAATCTCTTCCACAAGCATCTGCACGGCTTTTTGGAAGTGCCGAGAAGCATTCGGTCCATGCACGACATGTGCATTTGTATAATCGGTTGCACTGGCGGGCATATTTAGAAGCAGGCCGCAAAACAGGCTGATAGGGAATACAAGTTTACGGCTAATCCAGAGTGTTTGGTGGCAGGATGCAATCATGAATTCGTTGCCAATTCGCGTGAGGAAAGAGTCTTGAGGCAGTCGAGTTTTGACTGGGTGATCGGTGAGTGATCCAGTCTCTCTGATTCAGAATAGCGGTGCCGGATGGCTGATGCAACGTGTTTGGTGGAGGAACTTAGGCAAGTTCAGGGCGAGTCTGTTCTAAACGCTCAAGATTTGATAAGATACCTTGAAATGAATGGGTTGAGCGATGTTCAAGTGGATGAACGTGGTTCAACAACGGACAGAAAAAATGAGTCAGGGGCACTATGAAAGCTGGAATTGTTGGTCTGCCGAATGTGGGAAAAAGCACCCTTTTCAATGCCCTGACGAGCACGAAGTCGGCACAGGCGGCCAATTATCCGTTTTGTACGATTGAGCCAAACGAAGGCATCGTGGCGGTTCCAGACCCTCGTCTGCTGAGGATCCAGAAATATATCCCCACTCAAAGGGTGGTCCCAACGGCCCTGAAACTGGTCGACATTGCCGGTATCGTAAAAGGTGCCAGCGAAGGTCAGGGACTTGGGAACAAGTTTTTGAGCCACATTCGGGAAGTGGACGCGATTATCCAGGTTGTCCGCTGTTTTGAAGATCCTGACGTGGTGCACGTCGCAGGCACGGTGAACCCGCTGGCCGACATCGAAACCATTGAAATGGAGTTGATGCTGGCTGATATCCAGACTCTGGAAAACGCCTTGCCCAAGTCAGAACGAACGGCTAAGAGTGGCGACAAAGAGGCCAAGCTCAGAGTGGAAGCGATCAAGAAGTGCCTGGAGCATCTTGCGACCGACCAGCCTTTGAGAAAGTTGCAACTTGATGAAGAAGAAGCACTTTCGATCGAGACCTATGGCCTGATGACAGCCAAGCCGATCCTGTACGTTGCGAACGTGGAGGAGTCGGATCTGGAAGGTCAGGGGCCACTGGTGATGCAGGTTCGCGAGTTTGCCGAAAAGGTTGGAGCATCGGTGATTCCCGTTTGTGCCAAACTCGAGTCGGAAATCGCCGAGCTTGACGAAGCCGACCGTGCGGAAATGCTTGAGTCTGCTGGTCTGGCTGAACCTGCTCTGGCTGCACTTGCCCGTGAAGCTTATAAAGTGCTGGGCCTGCAGAGCTATTTCACAGCCGGTGAAAAAGAAATTCGTGCCTGGACCGTGCATGCAGGAGCCACTGCCCCGCAAGCGGCTGGAGTGATTCATACCGACTTCGAAGCCGGTTTCATTCGGGCCGAAGTTTACTCCGTTGCAGACATCGAGCACTACAAGTCAGAAAAAGAGATCCGCAACGCCGGTAAACTGCGAGTGGAAGGCAAGTCGTATATCATGAAAGACGGCGATATCTGCCACTTCCTCTTCAATAATTGAAGTCTGAAATCGATAAATGATTGACTTAAACAATCGCTGGATTCGATTATCGAATCCAGCGATTCTATTTTAAGTACTGTCATTTCTTAACCAGTTTGCAGCGTCTGTTGAGCTGAGTTTTGCCTGTTATAC
>CAMBZY010000361.1 GCA_945872325.1 Candidatus Kuenenia stuttgartensis
GTTTTGTGGAGCGAATGTTGACAGTGGTGCAAACGCTGAGGCTTCAGAAGCGACAGGTGCTTGGATATCTGTACTCGGCAATCTCCGCATTTCGATCTGGATTAACGGCACCGCAATTATTAGGCCAATAGCGGGACTGAACGGTTACAAAAAGTCAAAGGCGACCCGTTTTGAGGGGGTCGCCTTTGATCTCTGTTCTCTCGTGGGAAAATCAAAACGGTCTCGATCGATTGCTCGACCTTACTCAACGACCGCCATAGCCATCCGATGGATGACTGTTATAGCCTTCGTTTTCCTGATGGATCACGTGTTCACCTTCTGGGTGACGGCGTGGAGCATGAGGGCCACGATAGGCAGGCGCAAAAGGTTGGTTGTGTTGCGTGTGTGGCCGAAGTGGACCTCTGCGGAGCGGAGGGCCGGCTTGATTCGAGCCACGAAACGGAGCACTGCCGTAAGGATTATTTTGGGCCTGCTGGCCCGGATAATTGGCGTAAGAGCCTGGGATCGGCATGGCGTTGTCCCAGTCGCCGTCATCAAAATCGTCGTATCGGCTGACATAACCAGGCAATTTGGAGCGTTCCAATTCGTCGGCATAAGTCGCGAGAACGGCGGCTTGAAGCATTTCACGGCAGGAGGAGTTAATCGGGTGAGCAATGTCGGCGTGCAGCTTGGCGCGGCCTTCAGCATCGCGGATGGCGCGAGCTTCGTCGAGTCGGCTTCCACATTGGTTGCAGA
Organism: Candidatus Kuenenia stuttgartensis; assembly: GCA_945872325.1. Taxonomy (GTDB): domain Bacteria; phylum Planctomycetota; class Planctomycetia; order Isosphaerales; family Isosphaeraceae; genus QWQI01. Next base: position 736 of record CAMBZY010000361.1, read on the forward strand.
ATCGGCTTCTGAGATGATTCTTGGTGCCACAGTGACCACAGCGGTCCGACAGCTTCCGGGAAGGCATGGCAACAAAAAAGCCTTTTGTGCCTTCGATGATTTTCAAGTCGCGGATGACAAACATGTCGTCGAAGGTGATCGAACAAAACGCCTGAAGACGTTCGTTTGACCCGGAGTTATCCTCCATCAATTTAATCCGCACTTCGGTGATTTCCACAGCTGGTACTCCTTTACGTCGCGTAGCGTAACTCAAGGTCCGCAAGTCAAGACCCGGACGATTCCATGTCCGAGCCCGGTTAACTCGACCGCTGCGGCGTCTGCAGCCGCGCGGCTCGCACTCAGGCCAAAATAGGCTGAGCCACTGCCTGTCATCAATACGCCTAAAAACCCAGGCTTCACCCGCCCCATCCACTCCGGAACCATTTGCAATTCCGGCTTGAGTGTTTCGGTAGCCGCCTGAAGGCGATTGAACAGCCCGGCGGCCAGGTCGCTTGGGTTTCCCGATTCAAGAGCCGCTAAAACCGGCGCCACATCCTTGGGCGATCCGATCCGCTGCACCCGACTGAAAACTTCTGCTGTGCCGCAATGAACTGATGGGCAGAAAAGTACGAAATTGAAGGAACCTGTCAAGCTCAGAACGGATACGATTTCTCCGCGACCATGACAAAGTCCTGCCTCCCCATAGAAAAAAAACGGGATATCACTCCCCAATCTCGCCCCCAACCCTGACATTTCTGATTGCGATAAACCAAGTTCCCATAACTGGTTCAGCCCCATAATGGTTGTCGCCGCATCGCTCGATCCTCCACCCAGACCTGACCCATGCGGAATCTGTTTGTCCAAATGAATTCGACACCCAAATTTTTCCCCAAACTCAGACTGCAACAGTCGAGCCGCCCGGACCACCAGATTTTTCTCGTCCGTCGGCAGACTCGGATCAGTACACGTAAAAATGATTTCTGGAGTATCAAGCAGGTCGAAGGTCAAGCGGTCGCAAAAGTCGGTCCGGAGCATGACCGTTTCCAGGTCATGGTAACCATCCGAACGCTTGCCCAGAATTTCGAGGAACAAATTGATCTTGGCCGGAGCCTGAAGCTCAAGGTGGTGAGGTGTCATAAAGCCTTTTCTGATCAGGAGTCAGTCGGTTTGGGCCTGTTACGATTCGGTTTCGCCAGCATCGGCCGACGCTTGGGAGGGCCGCCAGTCGATGGCCCACTCTGGCCTTGAGCAGGTCTGGGGCGGGCGTTGCCTGAATCTGGACCAGGGGCCAATCTCGGAGCAGGCCTTTGGGCGGGCTCTGGTCGCGGAGCTTGCCTTTGGGGAGTGGCCTGTCCTTTCCAGGCATCCAGATAGCGAGCCACCTGATCGGCCAGATCCTCCTGCCCCTTTTTATCGAGGACCCGGATCAAACCTTCCGCACATTCTGCAGACGTCCGATTGATCTTTTCGGCCTGATTCATCGGCGCCATGGACAGGTCGCCAAGCCACTTCAATGTCATCTCAAACACATACCCATAATGACCTTGCGCTATGGTCATGTCGTTCATGTGCTTTTCGGCAATCTTGCCCAGCATGAGGTGAGCGGCCGTCATGTCCTGGCATTCTTCGAGAATCAAAAGGGCCGCATCACGGGCCTCTTCAAAATCGCCCTCCTTCAGCAGCATTTCCACATCATGCATGTCTGGCTCAAGCTCAAATACGCAGTGAGGGGGGATTAAGGTCCAGCCGCCCGATGGATCTCTTTTGACCCTGATGGGGATTTTTTTGAGCGGTTGGCGAGAATTGTTTCGATCGAAGTTGGACATTCCGGTTCCAGTCCATGATTGCCTGAGAGTGTACTTGGCGAAATTGCCCGTTTCGTTCAGAATAACGCTCATGAGCTCAGTCGTATAGCCAATGTATTTCAGTAGGACATGGAAAAGGTGACCGATGACTGCCCCTGATCATCTCTTGATTGCCAGCGTTTCCGGACTTCGCGGACTCGTCGGAAAAGGCCTCGACCCAATCGTCGCTGGCCGATTCATCGCCGCTTATGCCGCTGGCCTGGACCGTCCGGGTTCGGTCGTGGTCGGTCATGATGCACGCCTGTCGCACCATGTCTTTGAGCAGGCCGTCACGGCATCGCTTATGGCCAGCGGATTCGACGTCCTTTCCGTTGGACCAATCGCTACGCCGACACTGGGGCGATACGTGCGAACCACTGGCTCGGTGGGCGGCATCCAGATCAGCGCCAGCCACAACCCTAAAGAGTACAACGGCTTAAAGTTCTTTCAGCCTGAAGGCATGGTACTCTCGCCCGAACTTGGTAAAGCCATGCTCGAACGGTTTGAAAACAATCAGAGCCGTTGGGCCAGTCTGGCAGACCTTGGCTCTCTGGAAATTGTCGAGCAAGCCGACGAAGATCACGTCTCTGCCGTTTGTGCTCTGGTAGACAGCGACCTGATCGCATCCCGCCGATTTAAGGTTCTCCTCGATGGCTGCCACGGTGGAGGCGGGCCGACTCTTGAGAAGCTTTTGCGACGCCTCGGCTGCGAAGTTCTGGGCATAGGTACCAAACCTGACGGTGTTTATGACCATACTCCGGAACCGACAGTTGCGAATTTATCACGGATTGCGAAATTGATGTCAGGGGCCGGCGATTTTGATCTTGGATTGATCCTTGATCCAGATGCTGACAGGCTTGCCCTACTCGACAGCGACGGCACCTTCATCGGCGAGGAATACACTCTGGTGATCGCTGCTGCACAGAGATTGAAGTTCGGTGGGCCTGCCGGTCCATTGGTCGCAAATCTCTCCACCTCAGCGATGCTTGATTCCGTCGCTAAGTCGTATGGCCGAAACGTGGTTCGCACCCCTGTGGGCGAATTCCACGTGGTTCAAGGCATTCGCGAAAACGGTGGGATCATCGGCGGTGAGGGCAACGGAGGTGTGATCGACCCACGAGTGGGCTGGGTGCGAGATAGCCTGATGGGTGCAGCACTTGTGCTTGAGGCGCTGGCTCAGTCAGCACCCGGAACCACACTCTCGGAACTGATATCACCGTGGCCGAAGCTGGTCATGGTGAAAGACAAGATCGACCTGCCGCCGGGTGGAGCCAGTGTTGCCAAGCAAGCTCTGGACAGCGTGGCCGCCGATCTGGCTCGCGAGTTCCCGTCTGCCAGGCTCGACCTTCGCGATGGCCTTCATGCCCGGCTCAACGACCAGACCTGGCTCCACCTTCGGGCCAGCAACACCGAGCCGATTGTCCGAATTCTGCTGGAAGCCGCTGATGAGCGATCCGCAAACGAGTTACGCCATTCTGCCAGTCAGAGAATCCTGAAAGCGATCGGATCCTGAATCATGAAATGGCCTGAATATCAAGATAAGCGTCCTGAAGCATTCTTTCTCGATGTGGATGGAACCCTACACCCGGGCACGACGGCTTATCTGGTGGCCCTTGAGATGAAACGCCGTGGGATCATCAAAGGCTCATTCATTCGCAGAGCCTTATGGTATGGAATTCAGCACCGGTTTGGACGCCTGAATTACGAACAGCTCATGGACGAGACCTTGAAAACCATGAGCCGCGTTCCGGT
>CAMBZY010000362.1 GCA_945872325.1 Candidatus Kuenenia stuttgartensis
AAAATTTGGCTCGTACTGTAGGCGCTGATCGTTTTTGGTCCGAACCGCATGCTCAACCGTATCGAATTCCACCTTCTGGAAATTGGCCCGACGAGTCGCCTCTTCAAATTGACGGATAAAAATTTCCTGACGACTCGCCTGATCCTCAGCCTGAACCGTACCAAGATTCCCATAATCGATTCCGTCGGGATCAAACGGATCATAAAGCTCGCCCACCAAATCCCAGTTCCAGGCCATCTGGGCTCTCTGGAGGCGAGACATGGTGTCGATCACCCTCGACCAGAGTAACCGGAGTGGATCGGTAGGTTGATAATGATGTAAGAATAGTGCTTGCAAGGTTCTACGAGAGAGTGGAACGTGCCTCTGCTTACCGAAAAGTTGGGTTCCGGCTCGATGTTCATGAGGTTCTGATAAATTTCCAGTCGGTTCAGGCATTTGAGACAATCTATGGGATGAACGCGTGAAAGATTCCTATGGAGCTTGACTTATGGAGATGCACTTGGTCAATACCTCAGGAATTCCGAATCGTAGAAAATTTCCGATGATTTGGAGGAACATCGTGGAATTGATCTTAATCATCTGGCCGATTCCCTTTAGTATATGACATCAGACAGTGAATTGACAAAATCAAAAAGGACGACATCGCTTTTCAATGGACCACGAAACCCCCGTCAGGCTGGGAATTATCGGCCTCGGAAAACTCTGGGAAACACGCCATCGTCCTGCTCTGGAGCGAATGAGGGACCGGTTTCGCGTTGTCACCGTCTACGATCAAGTTCTTGAACGTGCCCGCCGGACCGCCGCCCAGATGCGCTGTCGGCACTCCGAAAGCCTTGCTGGGCTGATGGATCCGCACGCGATTGATGCCGTTTGCTTGATGGCGCCTCAGTGGTTTGGAACGTTTCCCATCGAGCTTTGCGCCAAGTTCCATCTCCCAATCTATTGCTCCGTACCAATCGTCAATCTGAGCGATGCAGAGAGAATTCAAACTCTTGTGACAGATCATGGCCTTCAGTTCCTCCCTGAAATGGCCCGTCGTCACTATCCGGCCACCAGACTTTTGCGAGAGCTGATCGAGACCCGCCTGGGACCAGTCAGGATGATCCTCGGGCAAACCCGGGTTGCCGCATTCGATCGCTATGGTCAGCCCGGGCCGACCTCTCAAAATGCCCCTGTCAGCTTGAAAGTGGATCCGATTTATTATCTGCTCGACTGGGCCCGTCATGTGATCGGTGAAGATCCCTCGACGATCGTTCAGGCTGAGGCTGCCATCGCGCCTCAGATCGAAACTTCGGCTCCGGAGTGCGACTTCCATACCATGATCCTGCGATTTCCCAAAGGGGCCGTAGCTCAGCTGACCTGTTACCGGCATCAGCAAAGCGTCTGGGGCGATGCAACCCGCATCCCGCCCGGCCCTGGTTACCAAATCTTTTGCGAACGCGGCATGGCGTTTCTTGAAATGCCTGACTTCATCCGCTGGCACGACTCCACCGGCTATCATGAAGAGCGGCTCCCGATGTCACCCTCCGTTGGCGAAATTCTGAACGACCAGTTCTATCAGCTCGTTCGAGGTCAGAATCCGGATTGCCCCAACATCGACGACGTTCTCGCCACCTCTCGAATGCTTTCCCGTATGAATTGATAACGAACACTCACTCTGAAACCGTTTAAATTATGAATCACCAGAATGCCCAATTCGAAGTTGCTCCATTTCGTGCCAGCGTTTTTCGTTTCACAAGAATGACTTCTATCATCCTGTTGCCTCTCATCATCGGCCTGATTTTATTCAATGGCCCAATCCATCAGAATTCAGCCACATATGATGAAGTCACTTATTATCGGCTTGCAATGGACTGGTGGAAGACCGGGGCTGATGAGTCGATCTCGCGCATGGGTTCTCCCGTCACGTTCTGGAAATGGCAGAGCCTGCCAGCTTTGATTTGGCTTGAATGGAGTGGAGAATTAAACGATCTTCATGAGCCAATCAATCAATTACCAACACTTTTGCCAGTCTTTCGATTCTCAGCTCTCTGGATCTGGCTATTAGGCTTATGGGCCGCACAGTTTTGGGCATGGAGATTAAATGGCCCCAAGGCCGCGCTTTTCACAGGAATTTGTTATGCATTAGGGCCGAATCTATTGGCTCATGGATCACTGATCACCATGGAGTGCCCACTCTGGGTCTTCTGGACACTCAGCTTTATCGGAATATCGGATTACATTTCCAGGCGATCATATAAAACATTCGCCCTTGGATCGATCTTCGCCGGCATTGCATTTTCAATGAAATTCACCGCTGTTTTAATTCCATTTCTTTTTCTGGCCACTTTATGGATCAAGGTATCGATTGACTCATGTGACAATCTGGTCAAATTCGAATTCAGAAACTGGCTAAGATCTCTGATCAGAAGTTGCAAAACTTTCACAGTTTTTGTCATTCTCATGATCGTGACCAACCTGATCTTGACGGGCTTTGCCACAATTCCATTAAGTGAGCAGAAGGGTGAGCATCCGTGGTTATTGAAAACCTTTTCGCCGGAAATGGCGTCGTATCTGGCAAGCCTACTTGAAATATCCTTTCCCGTTGACTGGGTTGGGTTTTTGACCCAATTGCGTCACCAAAGCTCAGGCGGGCCAGGTTATCTGTTTGGCGAAATCTCCAACACAGGCTGGCGATGGTATTATCTGGTTGCATTATTGGTGAAGGTGCCCGTTGCAATACTTGCAGCGATCCTGCTTCGGCCACTTTTGATCAGAACAAGTCGCAAGCCGGAAGACTGGCTGATTCCAGCCGTTTCCATCATCTTTCTGGCAGTCGCATGCGCGGGATCGAAACGCAACTATGGGTTTCGATATCTATTGCCAGTCGCGCCGATGATGATTGTCTGGCTCTCAGGACTTGTACGAACCATTCACGGACGAATGGCCGCCGTTATGATTGTGATCAGTTTGGCTCTGAATACGTTCAGAACGCATCCATGGGAGTTGACATACTTCAATGAATTTGTGGGCGGGTCTGAGTCGGGGCGGAGAATTCTGGCAGACTCGAATCTGGACTGGGGCCAGGGATTATTGCAGTTCAGGGAAATGCAATGCAAACGAGCTGAATTTAACAGTATGACACTCTTTTATTTTGGCGATGTGGCTCCCACGGTTTATGGCATCTCAGGAATGACATTTCAGGTGGACGCCTCCGACCAATTTGAGCATCTTCCAAAAACACTGACAGGATTAAACTCGAGGTATGTTGCCGTTTCTACAAGCCTGAGCGATGGCCCTTGGGGCCCTTCGGAATACTTCAGAATATTTAGAGAAATCAAACCTGTGACATCAACGCCTGATGGATCGATCCGAATTTATGAATTGGACGTGGTCATTTCGAGCTTGAAAAAATAAAACCCGGCGAATTTTTACAACGCCGGGTCATATTTAACAGTCAGGCAGTGATCTGTTGATCACTTGCCCTTGTGAACTTCGTGGCAGGCTTTGCAGTTCGAAGCTTTTTTGAGGTTGCCAGCGGCACCTTCTTTACCAGCGACCATGTCTTGTGAGGCTTGGACCAAGGCTCCAGCCTTTTCTTTCCAGCTAGCGGCATCACCCTTGGGAGGCATTTCTTTGGCCATGTCGGTGAACAGGGCGAGGAGTTGCTTTTTGTCGTCGTCAGAACCTTCGCCAGAAATGACCTTCTTGTTAAGGCCACCCTTCATGGCTTGTTTCATTGCCTTTTTGATGGCTTTTCCATCTTCGGCGACGGTCATCGGGATGATTGTGGCCGTGGCAAAAAACGCCAGGGCAAGTACTTTCCATGAACGCATATGATTCTCTCCTGTTTCGGGGAATTCGGAATATCTTGCAAGTTGCTTGATTGGTGGATGTTCAATCCATCCGCTACAAATTATCCGATCCGCCCTGTTTCGCCAAGAGAGTTCCACTCAAAAAATGTTGAATTTTCCAGAAAACATGCGGAAACTTTCTTGAAAACAAAGATCGAGTCGAGGAATGATCCCCCTGGAATTCAGAAATCTGGAGTGTGAGCCTAAGATTTAGGCCGAAGTTGTCCCGAATACCCATTTACGAATGATGGTTGGCGATTTACTAGCCGGCCATGGCGCTAGCCCCGGTTGGATTTGATTGGATTTATCTAGCCGGTCTTTGCGCTAGCCCCGGTTGGGTTTGGTTGGATTTATCTAGCCGGTCTTTGCGCTAGCCCCGGTTGGTTTTGGTTGGCTTTATCTAGCCGGTCTTTGCGCTAGCCCCGGTTGGTTTTGGTTGGCTTTATCTAGCCGGTCTTGGCGCTAGCCCTG
>CAMBZY010000363.1 GCA_945872325.1 Candidatus Kuenenia stuttgartensis
GAGCATCGTCAGCCATTTGCATGGTCGTTTGCAAGCCAGATGGGCGGAATGCCTCTGGAGCTTGGGACCCAGGCCAAGGCGACCATTGTGGATCACGGCGATTCCGAATGGCTTCTGACGCTCGATCAGTCAGGCCAGCTGAACGCGGCTTTGGTGGAAAAAAACGCTGAAGTCCGGACGGTTGAACACCTTTGCCCAGTCTTTGGTAGCCAGAAGTGGTCGGCATTCGATGCCCGAACATGCGACCTGACAGGCCAGATTTTATGGGTTGGAATTAATAGGGGCACAGGGGCCCTGCACGCGACAGTGCATTTGGAACGAGCCTTGAAGGGCGAGATCAGCCAACCGGATCTGTTTGGTCATGCCACTGACCTGGATTTACCGGGCAATCCGCAACGAGTTCTTTCGATTCAGCTGACCGATTGGTTTGGCCGAAAGCGGTTGGACCTTGTCATGCTGGTCAAGCCGGAGCGAGATGGGGGCGGACCGAGCGTTCAGGTGATGGAGCGAAAGTCCGACAATTTCCTGGAAGGCTATCTGCCAGCACAACTTGCCGCCTCTGAAGCGGATCGCCTTCTGGCGAAGGACTCTGACGGACGTCTTGTACTGGTTTCATGGTCTGCACCAGGGGCCGATCAATGGCTCCATTTGACGGGCGATGGCAGTTTGCATCTGCTCGGAAATTTTGGAGGGATCCTGCCGCCCGGAGTCGGTCGATCCAAGCCTTTGCTGAACGTTAAGACTGGAAAGGCCACCACCATCGTTCAGGGTGCAACTTCAGTGGCCTGGGCCAAGGCTTATTTAGACAAGCCGGGAAGACTTGTGGTTGTCGACAAAATTGGCCGGGTTTCCGTTTCTGAAGCGGATGCACGCGATCAGTCAGGCGACTTTCAGACGATTCTCTCGAAACTTTCCGGCGAATTGCATTTCGGACCCGATGCGGTCGCTACCGCTGCAGACTGGAATCACGATGGCCGGATTGACGTGATTGTGGGACATACGGATGGCAGCCTCACACGTTATGCAGGCATTGGGAGCGACCCGGATCGACCGGAATCGGCTGGTCCGGAGCGTTTGGAGTCAGGTGGAGACCTGTTTACTGTGCCTTCACAGGACCGTCGGCGCGGCAATTCGCAGCAGGAATCATGCCAGACGGCACGATATTCTTGTCCTGTACTTGCGGACTGGACGGCTCATGAGCGTCTGGATGCGATTGTGACCGATAATCGAGGCGCAGTCTGGTACATGCGTAACAATGGGAATAAGCTTCAGCCGAGGCTCGACTTTGCCGACCGGGTTTCAAGCGAGGGGCGTCCTTTGTTCGTCGCTCCCCGATCTCAGGTCGCCATGGGTTATTGGAGCGGAGCAGCAGAGCCCGACCTGATTGCATTTGATATTGATGGAGAGCTTGCCTATTGGCCTCGCCGGCTCAAGCTCGACCTCCAAGAACGAATTAAAATCACAGACGTGCGTAAAAATACGATTCGGCTCGGAGGGACTGGCGATCGGGCGGGATTGGTCCACCTTTGGGCCGGCGCCTGGACCGCTCCTGGAACCGTGGAACTGATCGTCTCGGTTCCAAAATTTGCAATTAGCCGAGTGGCCGACTGGCTGGAAATCCCGTTCGAAAAGCCTCTGGAAGATTTTCCCCTGTTCTGGATCTTACAGAAATCAGAGGACGGAGATGTCACCACCAAGCCCATCCGTACAGCAGATGCAGGCTTGATCCATAAGCAGATGGCCCCCGAATCGCGAAGCTTTAGCCTTTGTCCGATTACATATGGCGGACGTACCGAACCCGACCTGCTGGTTGTACCCGAACAGGGTCAGGCCATTCTTTGGCCTCGCGAATCTCTACGCTGGGATTAATTCCTGAGCGACTTGCTCTGAATAAATCAATGCGACAGTTACAATTGATCCATCAGCCCAGATTGTATTTTACAGTCTGGCCTGATGGATTCTTTTTCCACTGGCTTTATCGAAAAATATCTGGGCGGAATGATCCCAGCAAAGCCATCCACTCTCATGGAACTCTGGCGATCTTTCGACCCAGAAAACCTGGTTGGAATGGTTGCACTTCCATTCCGTATATTCGCCTGACGGAGTCCAGCGATTTCTGAGAAAACTGACTTCGTGATTCATCTTTAACGAACCTGGCTGAGATTCAATCCAGGTGGATTTTAAAGGGATCATAACAATGGTGTTTTTTAAATCTGGCAAAAACTGCGATATATCGTTCATGGGAGGGAATTGCAGAAGACGGATCATTTCCAGGTGTTGAGGATTTTTCCGTAAGTCCTCGGGCGTTCCGGTTTGAAGTAAATGACCATCCTTCATCACAGCGATCCTATCCGCCAGACCATAGGCTTCCGACGGTTCGTGAGCGACCACGATCATCGACTTGCCCGTGATTTTTATAAATCGCCATAGGAGTCTTGAAACACTGTCACGCGTCCAGAGATCCAGTCCTGTCAAGGGCTCATCGGCGAGCATGATTGGCCGATCCTGCAACATGGCTCGCAAAAGGCTTGCCCTTCTGGCCTGTCCACCTGAAAGCGTCTCTGGCTTCTGTTTCAGGACAGAATCCGAAAGTTGCAATTCATCGAGCAATTCCCGGGGATCAAAGCCCGTATCGCTCCATCTTTGTAAAACACCTTTCTTGTCAGCCTCTGACCAATCTTTTTCGAGCTTTTGGCCTGGATAAAACACATCCCTCTGAAAGATCATGGAAACACCTCGCTGGTGTGGCTTGATGCGTTCTGCATCAACTCCATTCAGCAGGATTCGGCCATGATCCAGGCTCTCAAGCCCGGCGACTAAATTCAAAAGAGTGGTTTTGCCAGCCCCTGTCTGGCCTATCAGAGCTAGTATTTCGCCTTTTTTTAATTGCAATGAAAGATCAAAAACACCCGCAAATGCGGAGAGACTGCGACTGACATTTTCCAGAACGATGGCATGATCCGCCCCAATCGCGATTCGATCATCCATATCAGACTGCTCCATCCGATTTTTTTTCTTCAAAATTCGTTGATTCCCAAACCAATCTAGCCTACCATGGGCATCATCCGCTAGATCCTCGATCCATTCCCTTGGATCAAACCCGGTTCTATTGCGACCAAACACTGCCCCACCAAATCCTAAAAGTCATCGGTCGAAAGGCCTCCCATGAACGACCCGGACCATGTTCTGGATCATGTTGATTCTGTTCAGGAAGGCTCTGCGCACCTCGACATTATCCTGCCGGGCGATATCGCTCCGACCGATCCACCCGTCCGATTCGCTCAAGCGTTGGGACAGATCGGCCCCGGCCTGGTTCTGGCAGGCTCAATCGTAGGCACCGGCGAGCTGATCGCCACCACCGGTTTGGGGGCGAAAGAGGGTTACGCCCTGCTTTGGCTGATCCTGTTCAGTTGTATCATTAAAGTCTTTGTACAGATTGAGTTGGGACGACACGCCCTTACCCATGGCGAGTCCACTCTGGTGGCGTTTAACAGCATTGGGAAAAAACGCGGGCATGCGAACTGGATTTGCTGGTGCTGGTTCGCCATGATGCTGGCCACCCAGGCCCAGATTGGGGCGATGGAAGGCTTGATCGGGCAGGCCGCCACCATGGCATTTCCTGGTATAAGTCGCTCCATGACAGAGGCTTCTGGATTTTCCTCCGACGCCATCTGGGCCACTATTACCACCCTTGTCGCGATTGTCCTTCTACTTTCAGGCGGCTATAAAAGGGTCGAGAAAATTACGACATTTCTGGTGGCAGCCGTCACTGGAGTCACGGTTTTGGCAGTGGTGGTTTTGCCATGGTCGCCACCACCCGTGGACTTCTCTTTGGCCTCAATTCTGAGCGGGCTGACCTTTGCCATGCCGACAGGCGGAATTGCGGCGGCTATGTCGACTTTCGGGATCACCGGAGTGGGGGCCAGTGAACTGGTTGCCTATCCATACTGGTGCCTGGAAAAGGGTTATGGCAAAGCGGCTGGTACAAGAAATCAGAGTGATGCGTGGGCAGCGCGGGCCCGTGGATGGATGCGGGTCATGCAGATTGATGCCTGGTTCAGCATGATCGTGTTCACGGTGGGAACTCTGGCGTTTTACATCCTTGGGGCGGGCATTTTGCATGCCCGGGGCATCGTTCCAGCGAAGGGCGAAATGATTCGTTCTTTGTCGCAAATGTATTCGAGTCTTGGAGATTGGACAGTCACCGCCTTCCTTTTAGGAGCCTGGGCCGTCCTCTTCAAGACCCTTTATGTGGCCACAGCGGGGAACTCCCGGCAGACGGCCGATTTCCTCAACATCGCAC
>CAMBZY010000364.1 GCA_945872325.1 Candidatus Kuenenia stuttgartensis
CAGCTTCATATGAAGCATGAAAACGGCGGACGGGTGCTGATCAGACGTGTGATCCGAACATCATCGCGAGGTTCTCTTTTTGGGATCAGCTATATTTGGCGACTGGCACGGGCCCTGGTGGCCGATCGCACGAAGTTGGATATCATCCATACGCATCAGGCTTTGTGGGAATCGATCACGACTGGCCTGGCGCGTGACTTCCTCAAAAGCCCTGTGATCGTTCAGCCTGCCAGTTCAGGTTTCGATGGAGAAGCTCAGGAACTGATGCGTACGAAAGGATCATGGCTCCTACGGCGACTGGCGATCAGGAATCGCCGTTTTGCCAGTATCTCACAGAACATACGTGAAGAATGGCAAGCGCTGGGAGTGCCTGAATCCGCAATTTTCAAAGCGGCCAGCGGTGTGGATACGAAGCATTTTTATCCATCGCAACAGCCACTGATGAACAACCCCAAGCATTTCCAGGCCATTTTCACTGGCAGATTGCACGCCCAAAAGCAGGTTGACCTTTTGATCAAGGCTTGGCCACAGGTGCTGAAAACCGCTTCCGGCCGACTTCTGATTGTGGGCGATGGGCCACTCCGCGAGGAGTTGATAAGCCTGAGAGATTCGCTGGGAATGACCGATGAGCAGGTTGCATTTGCAGGTCGTCTGGAAAACACGGCGGATGCACTTCGCGAGAGCGACGTTTTTGTTCTCCCAAGCCGTGCAGAGGGAATGAGTAACAGCCTTCTGGAGGCCATGGCCACAGGTTTGCCGTGCGTGGTCTCAGCCATAGGCGGAAATGTGGATCTGGTGGATCATGAGTCGACCGGACTTTTGGTGCGTCAGGATACACCTGAAGCGTGGTCACATGCGATTCTGCAAGCGTTTCGGAATCCTGAAGGGGCCCGCCGATGGGGCCTAAGCGCGCGTGACCGGATTCAGAGGGATTATTCGATTGAGTCGGTCGTGGATCGCAACCTGATCGTGTATCGCCGGATGATTCAGAACTTTCCAAATTAAGAATTGGAAGGGATCAAATGGGGTTGAAGCAAAAGACCAGCGAAATCATTCGTCAATTCATCGAGTCCGATGAGCAGGTGATCATCCTCCCATTTGACGGGCTCCATCAAGACGTAAGCCATCACTGGCACGAGTTTCTGGGCGATAGCCGCTGGAACCTGATCAAAAAAGGCGTTGTGCTGGCAGTGACGCGCAACTTGTCTTCCGGGCGTCTGAAAAACTTCCTTTTGAGGTCGATCGGCGTGCGGATCGGGAACCGCGTTTTTATTGCATCGACCGTAGCTCTCGACCTGCAATTTCCGGAATTGATCACGATTGAAGATGGAGCCATTCTCGGAATGGGCTCGCACATCGCCACCCACGAGGTGACCCACACGCATATCCGGCTCGGGAAGGTCAGGATCGGTAAAAACTCGCTGATCGGTGGTCAGGCAACCGTGCGATCAGGCGTAACCATTGGCGAAAACGCTGTGGTTGCACTCAGGGCTTTTGTCACGGAATCCGTTCCTGACAATACGCTTGTGACAGGTGTTCCTGACCGGAAAGTCGTGGTTCTGGATAAACCGGTTTGAAATCACGAAACCGATCGCTTTTTGATCCTCAGGCGTCTGGGTTTCGTAAGACACGCGACGGACCGACTTCGATAGCCGTGACCATTCCCAGCGCATTCTCGACCCCAGAGCATTCCGCCCGAAAGGCTCGCCCGCCCATGGTTTCAGCCTCAAGATCGTCCTGAACAATCAGAATTTCAAACGGAATCAAAATTTTTCGGGGCTGGCCTGGCCCCACTCCCTGAACGCGCACAATCATCATCACCCGGTCTGGCCCGGACGTATCCTCAACCAGTTCGGCACTTTGAATGAAGCCTTTAAGTGTCATCTGAAGGTCGATCCCCAAGGCGGCAAATTGTGATGAAATTACCGATTATGACTTCCGCGAATCTCAATTCGGCGACCAACACGATCCTGTTCCCACACGTCCACTCGACTTGTAGTCTATAGTTCTGATGTCAGCAAGTGGTAGTGCAACTTGATCATCATCACCATGATTTCCACTGAGCGGCCCGGCCGCATTCAACCTGCAATTACACCATGAGTCCACGGTTAAAATATCCAGTTGTGCTTTGTCATGGGCTGTTTGGCACCCATAAATATGGTGCAGGACCGATCTCCGCTGGCGACTATTTTCGCGGAATTCTGCGCGAGATGAGAAGCTGGGATGTCACAGTCTTCGCCCCCAGAGTCCACCCGACAGCTGGTGTTTACAGGCGTGTCTGGAAACTTGCTGAACGGATTGAAACCGAGCTTGGGGACACTCCATTCCACTTGGTCGGGCACAGCATGGGCGGGCTCGATGCCCGTCTACTGGCATCCGATCCCGCATGGGCTGATCGAATTCTTTCGCTCACCACCATTGGCACTCCGCACCTCGGCACATCGCTGGCGGATATGGCCACCACACGTCTGAAATACTTATGTACAGGTCTGGAATGGATTGGTTTGGATGTTGACGGAATCCATCAGGTCTCCACCCGTCACACCATCCGTCTGACAGAGGACTGGACCGATCCTCCTCATTCAGCTTGCTTCAGCATCGCTGGAGTGCCCGACCCGAGCACGACTTTTTTCGGTCTGAGACCATCCCATCACTGGATTCATAAACGCGAAGGGCCGAACGATGGCCTGGTCCCTATGGAATCGGCACTGGGCTGGGGCGAGCCCTTACCGCCTTGGCCCCACGACCATTTCCGGCAGATCAACTGGATGGCTCCACGGTCGGCCACGGCAGGCGTCATTGCGTCGTATCGTAACCTTGTGGAACGACTTGCAGATATTGAGCCGAGCCATTTGAAACGCGTATATGTAGGCCAGAGCCTGAGCCTCATGGCGGGTCAGTGAAACGGATCCACTTGCAGCTCAACCATTTCGGACACTCTCGCTCGGTAACCCGTAGCCTACAACTGGCAAAATCAGAGTGATGAATCGATCTCTAACCAAGGTTGGCGTTTCTGTTTAAATTGTCAAATCGACCTTAGCCGACGTATAATAAATCTAAAGATACAGAATCATGTCACGTTCCCGAATCGAACCAGAGGGGGCGGCGATGGCGAGCCACGACGAATTAAAAAATCCGAATCCACGCGGGCGAATCCTCGAATACGCTGAATTTATTGAGGATCAAGTCGCCAGGGCCCGCTCGCGCATCAAGTCCAACGACATGTTTCGGGCCATTCTCTGGATGATCACCGTCACACTTGGCGTGATTTTTCTGGAAGTCATTCTCGATCATACCGTTGAACTCCCATCCATGGCTCGCCGATTGATCCTGTTCGGTGGCCTTGGAACGGCTGCAGTTTATGCTTTTGTGCGGATCGCCAGGCCGATGCTACTGAAAGTCAATACGCTCTATGCCGCGAAGTCGATCGAATCGACCGATACCACATTTAAGAACAGCCTGATCAATTACTTACAGATTCGTGACGATGCTGGCAAGGTTGCTCCCTCAGTGCTGGCCCAGATTGAAGCACGAGCTGTGGCGGACTTGAGCAAAGTGAATGTGGATGATGTGGTCGATCAATCTCAAATTGTCCGTTTGAGCTATGCTTTGGCCGCAATTGTGGTGGGTATCTGCCTTTATTCGTGGATCACTCCAAAAAGCCTTCTCGATTCGGCCAGGAGAGCCTTTCTGGCGGATGTCCAAAGGCCGACTAACACACGCTTTCTGAACATCACTCCAGGCGATAAGCCGGACGCCCCCAAGGTGATGACCGGTATGCCGGTGGAATTCAGTGTCGAGACACTCGGCGCCCAGCCTGAAGCTGTCACACTCTTCACAAGTCGTGATGAAGGCAAAACTTTTGCCGAAACGCCCATGACCGTAGGCAACTCGTTTGCCGACCCCTGGAAGGCCAAAATCGACCGGGTTCCCGGCAAACTTTTTTATTACATGGCTGGTGGAGATGGCAAGACTAGAACCTATGAGCTGGAAGTTCTTCCAGTCGCGATTGTGGAAAAGGTTTCGCTTGATTACGACTTCCCGGAATATGCTCAGGCGCCGAGGCGCGAAGGCGTCGAAGAAGGCAACGTGGAAGCCCTTCAAGGCACACGAATTACAATCACTGCATTCACAAATCAGCCCGCCAGATCAGGCACCCTCGACTTCGGCCCACGTCCGCCTGTCCCACTCATTCCCGTTCAGGGCGACCAGAAAAAGCTGACCGGTACGTTTCTGGTTGACACCGATGGTCAGTATAAAGTGATGTTCAACACCGTAAACGGTGAGG
>CAMBZY010000365.1 GCA_945872325.1 Candidatus Kuenenia stuttgartensis
CAACAGGCCTGACTTTTCCACTTCTATTTACTCCGATTCATCCTCCCGGCGTGCCCAAGTATCATGAAAACGGACGAAATTCGCGAAGCCTACTTATCGTTCTTTGAATCCAAAGGCTGTATTCGCAAGCCTAGCGATGTCTTGGTCCCAAACGACCCAACAGTGCTTTTCACCCCCGCCGGGATGAACCAGTTCAAACGCGAATTCATGGGCCTGGGCGACCCGACTTTCAAAAAAGCCACCACTTGCCAGATGTGCATCCGCACCGGCGATATCGATAACGTCGGACGCACGCCCCGACACATGACCTTCTTTGAAATGCTCGGTAATTTCTCGTTCGGTGACTACTTCAAACGCGAAGCCATCCACTGGGCCTGGGAATTCCTCACCAAAACGCTCAAGGTAGACCCAAACCGTTTGACTGTAACGGTTTATCTGGACGACGACGAAGCTTTTAATATTTGGAACAAAGAGATTGGCCTCGAACCATCCAGAATCAGCCGGCTGGGCGAGGACGATAACTTCTGGCCAGCCAGCTCTCCAAGTCAAGGCCCCAACGGAGTTTGTGGCCCTTGCTCTGAAATTTTCTATCAGGGTGATGGACTCGAACCTGTCGAAATCTGGAACCTTGTCTTTACCCAGTTTAACCGTGTTGGATTCCAGGAACTGGAACCTCTGCCTTCAAAAAACATCGACACGGGCATGGGCCTGGAACGTATGGCAGCGGCCATGCAGGGTGTCCGGTCCAACTTTGAGATCGACATCCTAAGCCCTTTGGTGGACGCTGCTTCGGAAGCTGTTGGGATCAAATATGATCGCGACACACAGGATGGAGTCCGGATCCGCCGCATGGCCGATCATGCCCGCGCCCTGACCTTCACCATCCATGAAAATGTTCGACCAGGCGCTGAAAAGCAAAGCTATGTCGTCCGGCGTCTGCTCCGCCGTGCCGTGCTTGACGCCTATCAAATGGGCCGACGCGACCCATTCCTCTACCTCATTCCGCCTGTTGTAGCCGAGGTCATGAAATCCTCTTATCCTGATATTGCACAAAGCGTTGTGCGTATCCAAAACATCATCAAGCTCGAAGAAGAGCAGTTCTTGCGCAACCTTGAGAACGGCCTGAAAGTTCTCTCGGACACCTTCCGCAAAACAACGGCTGGCGGGAACGATCGTGTTTCTGGCGATGCCGCGTTCGAACTTCATGCCACGTATGGGATTCCTGTGGAAGTGACACAGTCGCTTGCTCAGGATCAGGGACTCGGCGTTGACATGGAAACCTTTGAAAAGGCACGAGCCACACACTCAGCCGTTTCCAGAGGAACCACCGAAGCAGCCGCCGTATTCACGCTTGGCCCAGTCGATGAAGTCAAGAAACTTTCGGGCGGTAAAGCCACGGAATTCCTGGCCTATCAAGGTGTTGAATCACCTGCCAAAGTCGTCGGTCTGATCGCTGGTGACCAGCTTTTGGAGAACGCCACCACGAGCCATGCTTATAAGAAGCTGATCGTGGTGCTGGATCGTTCGCCGTTTTATGCCGAGAGCGGTGGGCAGGTCGGTGACCTGGGTTCGATCGTTGGCCCTGGCTTTGTATTCGAGGTGGACGACACCCAAAAGGAAGCCGATCTGATTCTTCATATCGGTCGTCTGATAGAAGGCGAGATCAAGTCTGGGCAAGAGGTTACGGCGAAGGTCAACACCGATCGCCGTCAGGCCATCCGTCGCGCCCACTCAGCCACTCACGTTCTGCACCATGCCTTGCACATCCACTTGGGCAAGCATGCTCAGCAGGCCGGGTCGAAGGTTGAGCCTGATCGACTTCGATTCGACTTCTCCAACCCTGAAGCCGTTGGTAAAGAAAGACTTAAGCAAATCGAGCAGACTGTGAATCAACGCGTGCTCAGGGCTGAACCGATCCACTGGTCGATCATGCCGATCGCTGATGCCCGTGCCAAAGGTGCCATGGCTTTGTTCGGCGAAAAATATCCGGAAAATGTTCGGGTTGTCGAGATGGGCGATTTCTCCAAAGAACTTTGTGGAGGAACGCACCTCGACAATGTTGGCGAAATTGGCCTGGTACGCATCGTTGGTGAAGAGTCCGTTTCGGCAGGCACCCGTCGACTGACCGCCCTGACCGGCCCGGCGGCTCTTGAGCTGATGGCCAGCGAGTCGGAAACGATCAGCGAAATTGGTGCCATGCTGAAAGTCTCGCCAAGCCAGATACTTCAGCGCATCACTTCGATCCTTGACGAAGTCAAGACTCTCAAAAAGCAGGCCCAGACACGTAAGGCTGAAGGCGGTGGGGGGAAGGTTGGACCTGACCAGCTTCTGGCCGATGCTCCAAGTGTTGGAACCACAAAGGTGGTGGTTGCGGAACTACCGGGAATGTCGACCGACGACCTGAAGCAACTGGTGGATGTCCTTCGTCGGAAATCGAACGGCGAAAATCTGGCAACACTTCTCATCGCCACTCTTGATGACGGCAAAGTGACTGTCGTGGCTGGCTTGACTCCAGACTTGGTCTCTAAAAAAATCTCGGCCGGGAACTGGGTCAAAGAAGTGGCCCCAGTGGTCGACGGAGGCGGTGGAGGCAAGCCCGATATGGCCACAGCCGGTGGCAAGGATCCGTCAAAGATCGCCGAAGCCTTACAAAAGGCTCGCGAAGTGATCGCCCAAATGATTGGTTCTTAAACCACTTACGCCGATACTCCGAACGTCCTGTGAAACCACGTATCACGCATCTGCCCGGAAAGGTCAGATGCGTTTTTCGTTTTAAGCCGGTTCCAGGTCGGACAGGTTTGGCAAATTGTAACGAATTGTATCTGAATCGGTTACAAACCGTTACAGTCACAGTCTCATTTTTGTCCGTTAATGTACTTGTCTAAGACATCTGATGTCTTGGTGAAATCAAGACTGTTGGAAAGACATCACCGCGTCTCTGAATCAAATTCAAGGGGAAGTTAGATGAGAACTCATTCACTGAAAAAGCGATCCAATAAATTCCGGATCATCTCCCAAACAGGTTTATTACTGATCAGCCTGACTGCATCACAGGCATATGGTCAAAGAAACGGCGGAGGCAGCCCACCTCCACCACCACCATCAGGTCCAGTTGATGGTGGTCCATTGGCTGGGCTACCACCCGATTTGCTCACACTTTTTAACGATGGTAAAACAGCGTTCGAATCGGTAGAAACGCCTGCTGAAGGCCTTGGCCTTGTTTTTAACGATAATGCCTGTGCCAAATGCCATAGTTTCCCAGCTACGGGTGGGGTAAGCACGACACTTGTGACCAAATTTGGCCGGATTAATCCAGATGGTTCATTTGATCCGCTAGTCGCCTTTGGTGGACCTGTCATGCAGGCCAAAGGGATTGGCCGAGTCTCACCGACAGTGGTGATTGGAGCCGAAAAAGTTCCTCCGCAAGCCAATATCGTGGTCAAACGCCGCACTTCAAATCTTATGGGATTGGGTCTTGTCGAAGCGATCCCTGGGAACATGATCCTGGCCGAAGCCGTTCGTCAGGCCACACTTAGCCCTAAGACAGCCGGCCACGTAAATCAGGTGACCGACATGCGTACTGGTCAGTCTACGATCGGCCGATTTGGCTGGAAGTCTCAGCTTGGCAGTCTCTATGACTTCTCTGTGGATGCTTATAAAGAAGAGATGGGCGTTGTAGTGGCTGGCTTTACGACCATAGATCCAAGCACTGGTGCCAGCACGCTTCACCCGTTCCCAAATGGCGGTGATGGTCGCAACCCAAGTCAGGAAAATGCCCCTAACGGAAACGCGGCCCTTCTGGCGTTCGATCCGATCCCAGGCCCTGACGATGAAAACGACGACACCATCAAGGAACTGGCCAACTTCCAAGCCTTGCTCGCTCCACCGACACGTGGCAGGTCGAGCCCTGATACGGTCGCCGGCGAGAATGTCTTCAACGCTATCGGATGTGCCAGCTGCCACACGCCTAAATGGAAAACGGCGACCGATCACCCGATCCCAGCCTTCCGCAACATCACCTTCCAGCCCTATTCCGACTTCCTGGTTCACGACATGGGCAAATTGGGCGATGGCATGCCAGATGGCACAGCCGGCCCTCGCGAAATGCGGACCGCGCCACTTTGGGGACTCCGTTTCCAACCTTTCTTTCTGCATGATGGCCGTGCCAAAACCCTCGATGCCGCCATCCTGGCACACAGTGGACAAGGCTCTGCATCCGCAGCCGCCTATTCACGCAGCACCGCCGACCAGAAGAAGAAGCTGATGGCCTTCCTGGGATC
>CAMBZY010000366.1 GCA_945872325.1 Candidatus Kuenenia stuttgartensis
GAACAGCACCTACAGCCGTCGTTGATGGCGAAATGGCTCGAGGAGAGGTGCATGACCCTCGTTCAAGAGCATTAAATGGGATTGCAGGTCATGCTGGTCTGTTCTCATCCGCCCTTGATGTATCCACGTATGCTCAGATGCTTTTAAATGGGGGCACTGGTCCAAACGGGAAATCTATTCTTTCACCATTGACCGTGAGATTGATGATCGATGCCAGAGATTCTCCCACTGGAGAACGAAGGGCTCTGGGGTGGGATGTTCGCACCAGCTATTCGCACCCTCGTGGGGCCTTGATGGGGCCTTTCAGTTTTGGTCATACTGGATTTACTGGAACCAGTCTCTGGATCGATCCGGAAACCGGGCTTTATGTGGTGATTCTGTCAAGCCGATTGCATCCTTCGGGGAAAGGCGATGCATCGTCCATTCGCTATCGGGTTGCAACTGCTGCGGCCTCAGCATTAACGGACGGGTCCATTCTGGGTACAACTTCTGACCAATCCAAGGATGTTGTACAAATCCAGAAACCAATTCGAATGACAACTGGAAAAACACTCAATGGAATTGATGTTTTGAAGGCTTCAGGCTTTGCTGTATTAAAGGGCAAAAAGGTCGGATTGGTAACAAATCATACAGGTTTGGATCGCGATGGGAATGCAACGATTGACCTCTTGCATAAGGCTTCTGATGTCAAACTAGTGGCGTTATTCTCTCCGGAACACGGAATTCGAGGAGCTGTAGACAAAGAGGTGGGCGACTCCAAAGACGAAAAAACCGGCCTAACGATTTTTTCACTTTACGGTAAGAATCGAAAACCAACCGCTGATCAATTGAAAGATTTGGACGTACTGGTTTATGACATTCAAGATATAGGAGTGCGGTTTTACACCTATTTATCAACCCTCTCGCTGGTGATGGAAGCTGCTGGAGAGAACAATAAATTGCTTTATGTTCTGGACCGGCCGAACCCGATTCGTGCAGACCAGTTTGGTGGGATCATGCGTGATAAAGCCACTCGAACCTTCGTGGCTGACCATGAAATTCCTGTGATCACTGGGATGACGATTGCAGAATATGCCAGAATGTTGAAAATAGAAAGACAACTACCAGTCAATCTGGAAATCATCAAATGCCAGAATTATGATCGAAGAATGTTCTGGGATGAAACAGGCCTGATCTGGACCAATCCTTCACCAAATATGAGAAGTTTGACAGAGGCGATTCTGTATCCTGGAGTTGGTCTTTTAGAAGCAACAAATATTGCAACCGGAAGAGGCACGGATACTCCATTTGAGCGTGTTGGAGCCCCTTGGATCAACTCCAAAGATTGGGCGGGTGCGCTCAATGAATTGAAACTTCCGGGGGTTGTTTTTATTCCAACCGTCTTTACTCCCAGTGAACGACAGTTTGCCAAGGAGAAATGCAATGGTGTCTATATCCAGATCACAGACCGGGAAAAGATCAATCCGATTGATATTGGGCTCGCGATGATGTCGACTTTGCGAAAGCTCTATCCCAAGGATTGGAAGCCAGAAAAGCTTATGGTCATATGCGTGAATAAAAAGCTGGTGGAAGCCGTCGAAAAAGGTGCGTCGCTCCGTCAATTGCAAGCCATTTCAAAACAGGGAGTTGCAGAATATGGGGATCGACGTTCAAAGGCACTGATTTATCCAGAATAAAGTGCGAAATAAGCACTTGAGGGCAACTCCATTGAATACACTTGACATGGTCATAAAGTCAATCAATTATGTACATAAGCATGCAGATGCACGCGCCACGGGATGTTGGCGATATGAAAATGGCCGATTGATTCTTGAGCATTTTCAGGCTTGTTCTGAAATGAGTCCGGATGTTGCGATAGGATTTCCCAAAGCGACAGCCGATGTACCTGTGACCGACACAGGACTGGGAATTGTTTTGGCCGCAAGGTCAAAAGCCGTGACGGAATATCGCTCGATTGACTTACCACCCGATGCTGGAAGTGGATATTGGTTGAGAGGATTTGAGGCGGATCGGTCGGTGGCTGTGCCCATGCTGAACGATCAAGGGGAACTGATCCGAATATTATCCGTTGCTGTGGTTGGACTTGAAACGCCATCAGAATTCTATTCAGGGATCATCCAGGCGGCTTATCAGTTGTATTTCTGATTGGTATTGGGCCAGTCCTCCGAAACATCACCAGAATCATCATAAGGACTAGAGTTTCGATCAAAAACAATGCAAGATTCCAGACTCTGGGATCGGAGGCTTTATACTGAAAATAATATTCAGCCAATTCGGCTGGAACTGTCCGGGAGAACCGTTCTCCTGGCCAGAATCTCGGCAATGGAGAGCCCGACCAGATGGGCCAGACTGCGTCTTGAAACGGGCGCGGGATGTCTTGACTGACGCGACCACCAGCTCCTAAAAATAATGAACAGATCAACCATCCCCAAATCATCAGAAAGATGGAAAGAATTCGGCACGCTTTTATTTGCAAAGCAAATCCAGCCGATATTCCGAGCCATGGCAACGCTGGAACCAGCAGTCGGGGGCCTGTGGACCATCCTCCGGTCCATTCAGGATACGAGAGATTCACCCAAAGTGGAATGATAAATCCAGCAAGGGTCAGCCAAAGCAGTTTCCACGACTTATTTTTAACCATCAACACCCATCCCACAGGAGCCAGGACAGCCCAGGGTGCGTAGAACAGAAGGCCGCGATATTCGCCTGATAGAAGTGGCTTTAATCTTGAAAACTCGGGAAAATTCAATCCGAGCGGATTATCTGCAGAGTGGACTTTTGCGAACTGCTGAGTGGCATGATGAAAATAGCCCATATCGAGTGCCGAACCGAATGCAATGAAATTATAGAGCATTAAAATCAGGGCAGATGGAAGTGCTCCGAGAATCATCAGTGTTGCATTTTTAGAGATTGATTTTACCGAACGATCGGACGCCAGTACAGCCAGACCGATGGCGATTGCAACCGGGGCCTGTGCCAGTTCGGTCAAGACTGCAAATCCACAAAGCAGGCCAATTGCGAAAGGCCATTTGCTGATTGCAAGATTTTTAAAAAGTGTGATGCAGGCAGATGCAATTAACAATGCGGAAGCGACTTGATGGCCATATGCCAGAGTGGAGTAAACCGCCATGGGCGAGGCCCAGATTGTCATTAATCCAAATGCAGCTGCATGGTTGGGTTTGATTCCGAATTGATTGAGGATGGAGTAAATCAACACTGATATGAGTGCTGAGGCAAGCCCACTTGAAAGCCATGTCACGAAAGCATCGGCAGGCCAGATTGCGAATCCATCCTGACCGAGGGGGTGATCAGGCCAGCCGATGATGAATTTACTGAGAATATATGGTGGAGTTGCAATCAGAGAAAATCCAGGGGCTTTATCGCAATAATAATGACCATCTTTAAATGCAAGGTCACCCGTTTGGCGCTGGAGGCCGTCGAGGGAGACGGAACCACGGTCGCCGATGGCATAGACCAGCATCAGACGACTGGCCGTATTCCAGTCGCGAGATTGATGGAACCAGCCAGCGGATATCCATGCAGAGATGAAGACGAACAGGGCGATGAATTTATTCCCGCGAATGGGTGGAGAGGGGGTGGGAATGATGTTCATAAGGGACCCAGTTTTGTTTTCAAGTATTCCATCGCCCAGCCAATTCCACCAGATGCGAGTATGATCGATGGGATCACGATTGGTAAATAGTACCTGTTCCATGCCAGAGGCAGGAAGGATCCGACCACGATTATTGAGCATATCCAATAAATCAGGATCAATCGACCGTTCTGATATTTACCGGTATCTCGAAATGCAACCACGGCTCCGAAGATGACCATGGGGAGCCAGATCAAGGCCGATCCATCCTGCCTGAATTCGTAGCGGATGCGTGAATCATCGGGCCTTGGACCAAACGGGCTGAATCGACCAAACCCTTGAACCGCCATCGCTTTGGCCTTATCTGGAATCGTGGTCAGGGCATCGTTGGGAAACGATTTTTGACCTTGACTGGAGACGCCAACGCGGTGATCAATGACGAATTTGACACGTCCCCAAAGGCCCATTTCGCTGATCGTATTCAGGCTTGGATCCTTGATCCCCTGAGGGTACGAATAGAAAAACGGATTCAAGAGAATAAAAAAGGTTGCCCCAATGATGCCTGCCAGAAGCATACAGACGATTCCGCGAATTCGATTGCGATTTTGCTCGATACCGGCCAGTGCCCACGCAATCAGCACGATACCCGCCAGAAGTCCGTTCAATTT
>CAMBZY010000367.1 GCA_945872325.1 Candidatus Kuenenia stuttgartensis
TTGGAGATTCTGGGAGCGGGCTTGTGTGTCAGATGCCGGCGGGGCTTGATAATCCGTATTATGCCAAAACCGGGCGGGCAATGCGATATGTAGGACGGGAAGTGGGAGCAACTCATGTTTTTTCTCAAACAAACAGTTTTTGCTTGACACATTGAGGCAACTAATGAGATTAATAATTAATCCCAACTTAAATTGAGCGTATCATGCAAATGTTGTATATTAAACCCCAATCACGCTCAGAAGAGGTTTTTTTTGTAGGTCTGGTCCCCTGACCGATTAGTTTTCGCACTTTCAGTCAATTACACATGTAAATATTATACCAAATTGATTTGCCTCGTTCTGAAAAACAAGGCCAAAGCCCGCCATGTCAGGGGACATGGCCTGCATAACACGTTGTTCATTATAGGATTATGAATCACTGTTGGGCTCTGACTCGAATCTCAGACTCAAACTCCAGATTTCAGAATGAGAGGGGTATAGATTCTTGATTCGTATGAGACGAAAGATTGATCAGATGTGAATTGCGTGGCCGATACCCTTGAATTCAAAGACGCAAGATCAAGCCGTAAATCATTGTTATCGTTTGGGTTGCTACCTGTTCACGCCCACAGAAAACTCCATTTTAAAGATATCTCCTGATTGAGGCCGAATGAAATATAAAAATGGACTTAATGATGAATGGACGTTGTTCAGAAATCCAAAATCATCATAAAACAGGAAGTTATTTTTCGGCCTGTTCGTTCACTTTTTAAGGCCAGAATTCCGGTTATGTCGGTGGATCATGCAAATCGGGGTTGTCAACCTGTTGCCGAACGAGTTGGGCTACGACATGATAGACACCAGATACGCTGGCACTACCCCCCTTGTGGGCTTCATCAATCAATGCCGAAAAGCAGGGTGATCTATGGCGAGCAAAGCGAACGAAGGTCTGGTACTTGGTGTGGATCTGGGTGGTACAAAAACCCTTGTGGCTGTGATCGATCCCAACAATCAGATCCTTGGACGAGGCAAGCTGTCGACCCCAGCCCGCCAAGGTGGCGATGCCATCGTGGAAGTCATTATCCAGGCGGCTGAGATCGCTCTGGCTGAGGCTGGAAAAAGCCTTGAAGAGATTTCTCTGGTCGGGATTGGATCACCTGGGCCTCTCGACGTAAAAGCCGGTGTGATCCTGTTCAGCGCCAATATGGATGTCGTAAATTATCCGCTCGCCGCCCGCCTTCATGATCGTCTGAAAGCCCCCGTTGTACTCAGAAACGATGTCCGGGCCGGCTGTTATGCGGAATGGAAGCTCGGTGCTGGCCAAGGCATGGACAACTTGATCGGCGCATTTGTGGGCACAGGACTAGGCGGTTGCGTGATTTTGAACGGCCAGGTCATTGAAGGCAAAAATGGCAATGCTGGCGAAATTGGCCATATCAAGGCCAAGCCGAATGGTCGCCAGTGCGGCTGTGGACTGTACGGCTGCCTGGAGCTTTATGCCAGCAAGTCAGGCCTGATGAAGCGGTTCGACAAGGCCAAAAAGAATGGCGTGACATCGCTTCTTTTCAGCATGTGGAATGGCTCGAATCAAAAGCTCAAAAGCCGTTACCTGGCTGAGTGTTATGCAGCCGGCGACAGGCTTGTGATCGAAGAGCTTCAACGAGCCGCCGAATATCTCGGTGGATCATTGGGCGGGCTGGTGAATCTACTCGACCCTGGAGCCGTGATTTTGGGCGGTGGGCTGAGCCTTGCCTTGGGCGAACCTTGGCTGAACTGGGTGCGTGAAGCCGCCAAACAGCACATTCTGGTTTTTCCAGCTGAAGGCGAAATCATTCTGCCAGCGACTCTGGGAGACGATGCCGGAGTTCTTGGAGCCGCACTTTTAGCACGAGAAGTCACTCGGCTGGCGGACTAAATTGGGCTCGAATAGGGCTTCATTCTGCAGTCCAGGAAAATGACTGGCCTAACAGCCAGCGTCTCAGTGCCTGAGTATCAGCACTTGGAATGGTTTTCTGGAAAGCTGGCATTCGGCCCTTACCTTGCTCAATGTGTTCGCTAAACCGTTGCGAGAAGGCCAGAATTGGTCGACCTGTCAGCCTTGGTCCAATCTCATTGCCTTCGCCAGAGGTTCCGTGACAGTTCGAGCACTGGTTCCGAAACAGCTCCGCAACCTGCGGATTCGTGGCGGATTTCGAATCTACCTGAGACTGATCCGTCTGTGCAGATTCCGTCAACGCTTTTTCAGGCTCAAGCAATTCAATTTTTGCCTTGTGACCTGGCGGATATAACTTGCTCAAATGCTCTGCCATGAGCCCTGAATATTCCTTGGGCAGGGTCGCTCCCCAGCCAATCATTTTCTGCACCTCAGCCTGCCACTGAGCCAGCGTAAGCCTTTGCTGTTCAATCATTTCAGATGAGTGACAGACGTTGCAGTGAAGCTGGAGCCTCTGATTGAAAAAGGCGGATCGTTCCTCTGGATCGAGTTCCAGAACCTGTTCTAGAGGTGGTTCGGATGGGACGGTCTGCGGTGGAGTGGGGGCTTGCTGAAGTGCCCCTGAAACCGACCAGGCTGAGAAGACAGCGAACCCAAGACCACTGGCAATAAGTTTGAATGAGTTATGCATAGGTATCTCTTGATCAGCCAATGACTTGAAATGGGACACGCTCGATGGCGTTATACAAATATCCGCTACGATTCCAGAACGGATCGACGGGCTGGGTATGACCGTTGCTATCCGTGGCCCTGACTTCCACAAAGTGTTGGCCTGGCTTGATATCTGCGATTGTAAACTCCCAGCGAACCCAGGCACCCTGAATCGGATTTTGGGTCACGATTCGGGCCGTCTGCCAAGCGAAATCCGCACTGGTCCGGACTTCCACCCGGGTGATCAAGCCTGGGCCAGTCCAGGCAGAACCGCGAATGGCGAGTGAATCGCGAGCTGAAATCTGGGCATTTTCAGTGGGCCAGGTCAGTTGCGACTTTACATTGAGAATGGTCACGCTTTTGAGTTGATCGGGAGTCGGCGCCACACTTGGAGCTAAGGCCAGGGTGGGCATCTTATAACTTTTACGCTGAAAATCGCTGGGCGATTCCTCGGCAGATGCCGTGATTCGCTTCACCCATTTCACCCAGTGGTTACCGGTCCAGGTGGGCACAACGAGCCTTAAAGGCCCGCCGTGGAGGAGCGGCAAGGGCTCTCCGTTCATACGATCGACAAGCAGAACATCGTCTTGGAGCAGACGTTCCAGAGGCAGGCTTCGGGTGAACGACGGAGTCATCTTGCTTGCCGTCGGGTCGGCTGTTTCAAAGATCAGATGTTTGGCTCCATCCTTCAGGCCCAGGGCTTCGATGAGATCTTTGAGCCTGAGACCACTCCACATGGCTTGACCAATGGCGCCGTGCTCCCAGGGCAAGCCCGGAACAATCGGTTTCATGAGGCCACGGCCGTTGCCGGCGCACATGAGTACCGCAGGCCGTTCATGGCGTGGAAATCGGTTCATGATTTCGGCGATTTTGAACTTTTTTTCGGATTGAAAAAGCCCATCGAGTGTCACCGACCAGCCTTGCGTATTGACGGCTGGTTCGCCGAAATGGCTACGGACGAAGAACCATGGATTGGGAGTAAATTCGGAGTCGAGCTGATCGACCGGTGTTTCCAGATCCAAAGGGCGTCGAGAACGGACAATCAAACCACTGGATTTGCCTGAACCAGCCTGGGATTCGCTGGCACTCAGCCATTTTACGCTAAAAGCGGAGGCCGAAATGGCCTGAAAAGCGTGCGATAAGAATCGACGTCTATGACTTGGCATGGCGGGGATGGCCTCTCTGCTATTCTTTGAGATATTTCTGGTATGTTGATTTATAAACGAAATCGACGACTCAAGCAATGGTTATACTTCAAACGTTCTGCGGACTGACGGTTATTTTAGAACCCATAGGTCGAATAAAGCTCCATCGTTCGCATGGAAATTCTGCAAATCCAGTTGATAATATTTCTCGATGAGTTCGTTAATCTTATGAAACTTGAGATAGTTTTTTAGTGTGACATTTTTAGGCAGACCTTGATCCGATTTGCCGGAGCTCATAAAAATCATTGCAGGACGAGTGGTTTCAATATCGCTGGCAAGCTCGGCGAGGAAACGCGATTCAAGGACTTTATCGAACGAGCCTTTTGCATAGATTTCGGCTTCTGAAAGATTTAAATCGTGGGATTGGGAATAAAGTAATGCCACAGGGAAAAACCAGAGAAATCTCGAACCGGGCCGCTTATCGGCCTG
>CAMBZY010000368.1 GCA_945872325.1 Candidatus Kuenenia stuttgartensis
ATCGTGGCCGATGCCGATGGATCTGCGGCCAAAAAACTGCTGAGCACCTGGAACGCTCCCGATATGAGCTGGTCGCCTGATGGAAAGTGGGTCGTCTATGCCGTTGAAGATGAAGACTTTAACTCGGATATCTGGGTCCGTCCCGTGGATGGTTCCAGCCAACCTGTGAATATCTCGCGACACCCTGACAATGAGTCCAACCCAGTCTGGTCGCCCGATGGCCGGATCATCGCCTTCACAGGCCGCCGGGTTGGCGAAGAAACGGACATTCACTATGTCCATCTGCGTAAAGAAGATGAAGACGAATCCCCGCGTGACCGAAAGGTCAAAAAAGCCCTCGATAAGATGAAGCTGGGCAAGAAGAAAGACGGGTCCCCAAAAACCGGATCCGAGCCTGCCAAAAAGGACGAAAAGAAAGACGAAACCAAGGATCAGCCCAGCACCGGTCCGAAAGTGCCGGACGTGGTGATCGACTTCGACGGCTTGAATGACCGGCTCAAACGCGTCTCCATCCCCAACACTCAGGAATCAAGCCTGTTCTGGTCGCCCGACTCTAAAAAGCTCGCTTTTATCGCCACAATCGAAGGTCAAAAAGGAACTTACACCATTGAGCCTCAGGAAGACCTGAAGCCCAAGAAGTTCTCGGCCATCACTGGCTCCGCACCTCGTTGGCTCGATGCTGGCAATCAGGTGGTGTGGGTCGTGGCCGGTTCACCAGCCTCTTTGACAGCCGGTGGCAAGGAATCCACCTATCGGTTCAGGGCCTTACAGGAAGTCTTACGGTCCGAACGGTTTAAGGCTGGTTTTGATCAGGCCTGGCGGGTGATGCGCGACAATTGGTACGACGAACGGATGGGGAACCGCAACTGGGACTCGATTCGTCGCAAGTATTCTGATGCCGCTGCGCAAGCACCTGATTTGGAAACACTTGCAACAGTCGTTCAGCTCATGCTTGGTGAAATCAATGGCTCCCATCTTGGATTCTACCCCGGTGTTTCCACTCGTCCTGATCCAACCTCAGGCGAACTAGTCGCAACTGGTCCAAGCTGGAAACCCGTCACCGCCTATCTGGGTGCTCGTTTTGACCCAGCGCATAAAGGCCCCGGCCTGAAAATTCGCGACATCCTGAAAGGCACTCCGGCAGATCGTGCTGGTAGTCGTCTGGTGGCTGGAGAGACCATCCTGACCATCGACGACAAGCCGGTTGATCCCTCAATGGACTTAACAGAAGTCCTGAATGGGCCATTGGATCGAGAGATTCGCCTGAAGGTTAGGTCGGTTAAGAATGAAGAACGCCAGGTGGCGATTCGGCCGATCTCAGTCCAGGGGATTGGCGGTCTTTTGTACAACCACTGGATTGATCAGAATCGGGCGATGGTCGAGAAACTCTCCGGAGGAACGCTCGGCTACCTCCATATCAAGGCGATGGATCAGCCTAGTTTTCATCAATTTGAGCAGGATTTGTACGACGCCGGTGCTGGCAAGGACGGGCTGGTGATCGATGTCCGTGAAAACGGAGGGGGATCCACAGCCGACCTGCTGTTGACCAGTCTGACGCAACCTGTTCATGCTCTGACAGTTCCGCGTGGTGGGACAATGACTGGCTACCCACACGACCGCTTGGTGTTTGCCGCCTGGCGCAAGCCCATCATAGTTCTGTGCAACCAGAACAGCTTTTCAAACGCCGAGATTTTCAGCCATGCCATCAAAACCCTCAAACGTGGGAAGCTGGTGGGTGTGCCCACAGCAGGTGGGGTGGTGAGTACAGGTGGAACGGCCATCACGGATATCGGATTCCTCCGATTGCCTTTCCGTGGATGGTACTTGCGCGATAATGGCGAGGATATGGAACTCAACGGAGCTATCCCTGATGTGATCCTCTGGCCACAACCTGGAGACATGCCCGCTGGCAAGGACGAACAGCTATCCAAGGCCATTGAACTGCTCAAAGCCGATGTGGCGACGGAAAAATCCAAGCCTAAGCCGAAGTTACGAAAAGCCACGGAGCGTTGATCGCGGGTAAAACTTTGGTATGAAAAACGAAAAGAACCAAGCCTTTCAAAGCTTGGTTTTTTCGGTTTATTTCTTATTATGAAATGACTTATATCAACCGATTGACGAATGGATCTGACGCATCAGCCAGGTGTTGACCGTGTCGAACATGGGGCCGACTGGGTTGCCGTCGGTGGGATAGGTCTGGAACGCGACGTTCAGGCCGGCCCCCTTCATTTCATTGACTTGACGCTTGGTCTCTTCAATTGGCAGGGATTCATCCCAGGCGCCGTGCAGAACGAGAAATTTGAGGCGTCGTGATTCATGGTACCGGCTCAGATAGCGTAGGTCAGTTGGGAGCCAGCCCTGAATTGAAATCACACCGGCGAAACGGTCCGGAAAGCTCAGGGCCAGGCGATAAGCCATGGATGCACCTTCGCCAACACCGAACAGGAAGACGCGATCCGGATGAACGCTCAGCTCATCTTGCATGCGTCGAATCTGGTCAAGGACAGCAAATTCGCCAGCAGCGATTGGGTCGGAGATTTCGGACTGGACAAGCTGGTTAAATTTCTCGGCGGTTGAGAGGGATTTCCAGTCGGATGCGGCAGTTGGTGATTGTTCAGCCGGGTTCCCCCAGGCGAATTGGCCTCGGCGAGGCAGTTGGACAAGTCCACGCGGGCAGAAGCCAAGATAGTTTCGGTCGCTGATTCGCTGCACCC
Organism: Candidatus Kuenenia stuttgartensis; assembly: GCA_945872325.1. Classification (GTDB taxonomy): domain Bacteria; phylum Planctomycetota; class Planctomycetia; order Isosphaerales; family Isosphaeraceae; genus QWQI01. The sequence goes on from CAMBZY010000368.1 coordinate 2,715, forward strand.
ATTTGGCGGCCTGGAGTTCGTCTCCACCACGCCCATGCAGCCCAACAATCAGAGGATACTTATAATTTGGCTCATAGCTCGTGGGAACGAGAGTTGCGCCAACCCAGCCGTTGGACCGCGCTGGCGAATCCATCCTGATCGCGGAAAGCAATCGGTCTGAAGTCATAGTTCCACTCCCCCAGTGATCAAACTCTTGGTGCTGCATCGTGTGTGTATGGTGGGAGGGAAAGGCGTGCTGATCACAATGGGATTCGTGATTTCTTCCTTCACCCGTCTTCACTTTCCTAAGCATACCCACGGTGACCCGCTGCTTCAACAAAGGCTCGAGCCTTTTCCCTTCAAAAAAGGGACGGATTACGGCCTGTATCGAACAAGGCTGTTCAGCCAAAACAGGCTGAATAAAACGTCTGCATAAAACAGGCGCTTTAGCGGCGAGTTTCATGCGTTAGAAACAAGCCATCGGACTGATTTCGTTGTAATTTCTCATACAGACTGTCAAATTCCAACCCAACCCTTCACGACACAAAACTCATGATTGTCGCGGTGGAAAGATATGGAATGACATATGAGGCCCCTGAAGCCGCCAGAATGATCGATTCTTTGGCTTAGGAGGAGGTTCAGCAACCGCTGTGGCTGCTTCAGATGACTCGGGCTCCATCTCGGTCTCGTTTTGTTCGATCTCGATCGGAATCCGAATGGCGTTGGATTCGTGGGAATCCACCAAAAACCACTGAGGCGGTGGCTCTGAAACCTTTGGAGCAGGTTCCTGGTAAATCCCGTCAGTCTGAATCACGCTTTGAAACAAAGCAGCCAGCATCGCTGACGCATCTTCAGCCGCGAGTGCATCTGATTGTTTTGGTTCCACGGGCCGGGTATGCCCTGGATCAAATCTTAAAATAACCGGGCGACGTCCCCAGACGCGCTCACGCTCTTTAACGCGACGATCCGCCATGTCGCTTCTCCTCCTTGAGCATTTTTCCGCGATGTCCATTCACAGGCAGCCTTCCAAGGCTATGCGAATACTAAACAAATTGGATCGGTCAGTCAAGAGAATTCCTGATTTTGGGCCAAGATTTCCCGAATTTGGGATCAACCCCAGTTTTTCAAATATGGCTCATGACGGATTAAGAGGTGGACTATAAAATATGTTTTGCACTGGCTTTAAGCACCAACGGTGCGGCCCATAACAGCCAAGGTTAGAGGACGAAAATGAAGAAGTCCTACCTGATTCCCTCCACCGCCCGAACCCAGAACCAAAAGGTCCTGGGTTCGGGCGGTGGGGGGATGGTAAGATATTACTTGTTATTGGCTTACGCAAACCTTGGGCGTTGCCCAAGGCTGGTATGGGTCGGGCCTTTGGCCCCAAAACCAGATCTCATTGAAAGCCACCACACCGGAAACCGACATGAGCCTCAAATAATTATCGGCTGAATGACTTCGCCTCGACTGAGCATAAACGGTCGCCCCAATGGATCGACCAACTCCGTTTCAGGAGCGATTCCCATCAATGTAAGTATCGTTGCATGAAGATCTTCTGGTGA
>CAMBZY010000369.1 GCA_945872325.1 Candidatus Kuenenia stuttgartensis
CGAAGTGATCCCGATCTTTTTCGTGCCTGACTGAGCGATGAACATTGGAACGATGGTCTGTTCAAATCCAGCCGTCGGTTTCACGTTCGCGGAAACAATTTTGGGCGTATCGCCCAAATTCAAGTATTGGCCTAAGACTTCAAGTGTACCTAGTTTAAGGTCGGATGCAGCAAGCGCAACCGCTTGATAGTTCATCGTTTTTAAAGCTCTCAGAGCCACAGTGAACTTGATCTTGGTCTGCTCAATCCCGCCCAGCGAAGCACCCGGATCTTTTATGAGTCCACCCAAATCGACTGGAACAAGATTCCAGCCCTGACTTTTCAGGCGTTCGCAAAGCTCATGACGACGCTTCAGACCGCCAAGTTGCCCTGAGGTGCAGCCGCACGGTTCCAAATAGCCATTCTGCTCACCTGAAATCAGCAAAGAGGCTATCGGTGTTGGCCAGTCGGCCATGAGCTTTGAAGAGCCGTCATCAGGTGCAGGCTCACCGGCTTTGACCTTGGCTGCTGGTGCTGAGTCGCTCACTGGTTGCGGTGTGGAAGGTGATTTTTTAGGATCACCTTTACCGCAGCCAATCAGAGTCAAACTCACCCAACAGAAAATGAGTGCTGGCAATCCTTGCGGGCGAAGTGGCATGGCCTTCCCTTAGCTTGTCGGCGCATCCTCACAAAATGAGAGCGATTCCGGGGTAGTCAAAACGGTCACAACCGCTTTGGCTCGATCACTTGGTACCCAGAATCACAGCCGTCACTGGAATTTTAACCTCTTTGGCCAAAGGATGATCGGTTTTTAACACGACAATCCCCTCCAATGCTCCCGGCTTCGATCCCGGAGGGATAGTCAAAGTGAGTCGATATCGACCGCTTGACTCTGTACCCTTCGCATCGTCTGCAGGAACAATCGTTACCTTAACAGGTTTTGGTTCCTCGACAACCTCAAATTTCACGGCCTTCTTGTCTCGTACAATCAAAGTGGCTTGAATAAATCCACCTTTATCGGCTGAGACCTGACTGAGACGCAAGACTTCTGGGAAACAGGAGATCGGGCCTGTCATCTTACCAGTCAGAATAAACTTGATTTCTTCCTGACGTGGGTGATCCGTCTTGACACTCATCTCCTCACTGAAAAGCCCGACCGGCATCCCTGGCTTTATCTGGACTGTTATCTTATGTCCGTAAACGTTTTCCTTTTGCGATAACTGGGTTTTCTCAGCAGGAGCGAGTGGACTGATTTTGGTTTCGATAAAGGCAGGCTTCGAATTGGTCACGCTCACGATTTTCATGTCGGCTTTATCCGACGAATAAACCGCGACGATCGCTTCAATAGGCTTATCGTTCGATGCATTCGAGAAGTTCAAAACACGATCCTGAGGCTGAACCATCACAGCCGGCCTGACGATGCCCTGAACCACAAACTCCACAGAAGGCTTAAGGGGATCATTCGTCAGAACGCTGGCTGACTTCTTGAATTCACCATTGTTTTGACGAGTCTCCCACTTAAGTTCAATCTCTGTCGACTCGCCTGGCTTGAGAACCAGCTTCGACTCATCATTCTTGAAGTTCGCAATCGTGCAAGAACATGTCGATGGGCCCTTTGTCAGTTCCATATCCGATTTGCCCGTGTTGGATATCTTCCATACGTGCTTGCCCTCAGCATTCTGAGGCATCGGCTCAAACGCATGGAGCGGCTCGTGGTCGACTGTCGCTATGGGCGAAGGCCCATTCTGATCTGCTGTCTTGGTTGGAAATTTGAGGTCGTCCGTTGCCTTATTGGCAGGCTTGGACAACATCTGTGGAGCAATGATGATGGCCATCGTGATCCCCGCAGCCAAAATCGCGATTAAAAACCAGCGCAGCATAGGTGAGAATCCTTGGCAGACTTTTTCAGGCATACTTCGAGAAGCATCTACCTGACTTTTTTGGGAATATGCGACAGTATGATGACGAAAGGATGTGGATGACCCAACAGACATTTTTTCAGGCAATCTCCTGAAGTAGTCTCTTTGAATCCAAAATCCATGATAAGCCTAAAGCGTACTTCCGGTCAAGCATAGCCAAATGGCTTCTTCCAATCAAAACAGGGATCTGACAAATTATTGAGCACCCAAAAACTCGACCATCAGATGAATCCCAGATGAGCCAGAATTCATCTTCCGATCCAATGACCTCGTTATCAATTCATCCAAGAAGTTTCCGTATCACCTTACCACCCTCTGTAATTGGGACAGGTCGATCTCCTGCTTTCAATTCAATCCTGCTCGAAATCCCCATCGCAGCTAAAATGGTCGAATGATAATCCGGAACACTCACAGGCTCGTCCAAAATCTTCTTCGATAATTCATCAGTCGTTCCCACAACTTGACCTGTCTTCAACCCACCACCTGCCATGATCACGCTGAATGCAGTGGATTGGTGGCCCCTGCCACCACCTGAATCAAACTCCGCAGGACGCCCAAACTCGGTCCCAAGAGCGATCAAAGTAGAATCCAATTGACCTCGACGCTCAAGGTCTTCAATCAAACCGGCAATCGCGTTATCCAACTCTTGAATCAAAACATGCTGCCTGAGCTGCCCATCATTATGTGTATCCCAGCCAGTTCCATTAATAAAGTTCAGGTTATGCGAAACCTCCACAAACCTGACACCCGCTTCCACCAGCCTCCTTGCAAGCAAACATCTCTGACCAAATTCACCTCCATACGAAGCTCTTAATGCACTGGGTTCCGTCTCGAGATGAAATATCTCCCCAAACTCCTCACCTGCAAGTCGTTGCGATTCGCGAGCCACCGTCACATAATCGGCAAGTGCCGTATCACCCTTATTGCCAGCAAGGCCAGTGGTTTGCATTCGACTTAAAAGCAAATCACGCCGTTTCTTGCGATCAGCCTGCAAGCCGTTGGGCGTACTCAGGCCAGCCGGCCCCGCCTTTGTGTCTGTCAGATAAACATAACCCGCCTTAGAACCTAGAAAACCAGGCCCTCGGCTATTATTAGGATATCCAATCAAAACATATGCTGGAACATGATCCGACCCAGCACCCAATTGATGGGCTACGATCGATCCAATCGACGGATAAATCACGGTTTCACTTGTTGGGCGGCCAGTGTGCACGATATTTGTTGCAATTCCATGTTCGTCAATCACCCGGTGATTCAAAGTCCGAATCAGCACACAACGTTCCATCAATCGGGCTGTCCGAGGCAGATATTCACAAAGCTGAACGCCCGATAGTGCTGTTTCTATCGACTTATACGCTGAGCCCGCCCGTTTCTTAAGATCTCCCTGACGCTTTGGATCAAATGTATCGATCTGTGAAGCACCGCCCCCAAGCCATAGAAAAATACAGGATTTCGCCTTGCCAAAAATCTCTTTGTCGTCCGGCCCCGCCGCCAGCCCAACTCCTGCATTTAAAGCACCTGCTAGACCAGCTTTCAAAATCTGCCTGCGGTCAAGCAAAAACTCGCTATTGAAATCACTCATGATGTTTTGAGCTTTCCTTGAAAAGTCATGGAAGAAAGAGGAATTCAGGGCTGTTGAGCAATGCCCAAACCCAGTCCTCGTAAGCCTCTCTGAAATTGTTCGTTAATCGGCACGTTGGAGCATCACCCGCCCGAACCAATGCTTCCTCTTCAATTTGAATTTCCGTAGCCAAAGGACGCAGGTGATTTGACCAGCTCACACGATGCCGGTGGCTCCGGGGATGCAGTAATATCGGCTTCGATTGATCCTGAATTCTGCCCGTGAACTCGTCTGAAAACAGCTCTTTCGCTTCATTGATTTCCTGAGCCGTTGCAGGACGGCTTAAAACTCGCCGGATTGTCAGATCCGCCAACTCTTCTACAGAATTCGCTGATAATGCAATCTCCGTAAATTTGCTCTGATCCGATAATCGCGCAATCCTTGTATGGACCAATCCTGTCGCTAAAATCCCTGGCTGTAAAGGTGTTACAGCTTCTTCGCGAATGGTCAATGGGTCCTGTCGACTGGATCGCCAGCCGAATGCCTGCATCAGATCCGTGATCTGAGTGGCTGCCGGCAAGCCTAAAGCTGGGCGATCGCGTTCGTTGGAAGGTGAAATCATCTCCCATGCGTGCCTGGGATGCCCAAGACTGATGAACTCCGACGCTGGCCGCCTACCTTCCGGGTCAAGACACAACTCTTCGCATTCAAATGACTTACCTGCTACCGCAAAGAGACTGTCAACGAGCTGCTCTGCAGAAATCCTACGTCGGGCTGGCCCCAACAACGAATTAT
>CAMBZY010000370.1 GCA_945872325.1 Candidatus Kuenenia stuttgartensis
CGTGTGGGTTGTGCCCATGAAGGTTCGCCGTCATTTGGAGGAGGCGAATTTTGAGGAGAGATTGGGCACGCGGCGGTTCGTCGCTGTAGGTCAGTATAACAGACCCGGCTTTGCCGAAAAGAGATGTTTTTCGACTGTCAGATCGAAAACTGTGGAGATTGGGTCAAGAATAACGATTCTGTCAGGCATCCTTTGGCGTATATCCCAGAACCACATCAAACCGACCCATCAATTCGCCAATTTTTGAACCTTCCAAAGGCTTGAACTCAACCATCACACTTTCCAGCTGCTTTTTGTCTTTGATGCCCTTCAGAACCATGTCGCGAGCATTGCCCGGGTGGCCTTTGACATAACACTGGGTGGTCAGAAGATTTTTGCCGCCCTGGCTGATCTTATAGTGAATGTGCGGCGACCGGCCTGGATAGGAGACAGGCTTGATCGTCCTGAATCCGTATTCGCCGGTGGAGCCTGTCAGGAATCGGCCATAGCCTTGGAAATTTCGATCGCGTTTATCGCCATTGTCACTGCCTGTATGGAGATAGGCACCGTTGGCATCGGCCTGCCAGATTTCCACCAGAGCGTTTCGCAGGGGTTGACCAGTGGGATCGAGAATTCGCCCGGAGACCCATGCCACTTCTCCAGCGGAAGGGGTTGTCGAACTGTTGATGATCAGCAGGTCGTTGTCGGTATCGAGCGGCAGTTTGTTGGGGAAAAACGGACCTTCAGTCTGTGCTGGAGTCCTCACAAGTTCATCTGCATAAGCCCCTGGCCGGCTCGCGAAAACAGCACCCATAGCCATCAGTCGCAGCATCTGTCGGCGATTTTCATCCACACGTTCAAATGTCTTGGAATTGATCAGATTCATGCGGGTATTCTCCTCAGAATTAGGCCAGTGCTTGAGAATTCAGGTCGGGCTTGGTGCTCGATCATGACCATCATATCAGCGTCAGTGGAATATGGTCAGGACCTTTTTTTGCATTTATTTTTGGCGAAGGTTCCAGATATGTTTCAAGAACGATATCAAACCAGCGTACCGATAATTTGGGTCAATGTAATGTTCCACCACATAGAATGCAAAATAATAGGCTCTGGCAAAGGCCCAGATGGAAATAGCCAGATAAATGGCCACATCCCATCGAGGCATTTGCAATAGGATTAATGCAGAAGCCGCCAGGCCGATCATGACAAACCCGACCGCCTTGGCATATATCCACCACGGGCTGGTCAGATCTCTGACGAGTTTCATGATTGTTTGGAGAGATATGTTTCGATGTCCGTGGAAATGCTCTCAGGCGATGTGGATGGAGCGTAACGCTCTACGACTTCACCCTGACGGTCGATCACAAACTTCGAGAAATTCCACTTGATGGCGTCAAAGCCCAGCAGGCCTGTTTTCTTCGACTTCAAATAAGCATACAACGGATGCTCGTGGGTTCCATTGACATCAATCTTGGCAAACATAGGAAATGTAACTCCATAGTTCAACGAGCAAAACGACTGGATTTCCGTCTCAGTGCCCGGTTCCTGACCGCCGAACTGGTTGCAGGGGAATCCTAAAATCTCCAACCCTTCGGCTTTGTATTTCTGGTAAAGCGATTCCAGGCCTTTATATTGAGAAGTGAAGCCGCACTTGCTGGCCACGTTTACGATCAAGAGAACCTTACCTTGATAATCTGCCAGTGTGACTTCTTTACCGTCGATGGTTTTGACAGCAATTTCATAGATCGATTGGCTCATGGAACTTCCTTTTGGATACGAATGGATTTAGTGCGACATGACAATAATATAGTTGTTTATCACGAATCGGCGATGTTCTGGGAATCATCGTCTTATGAAACTCATTTGGCTCATGCCGGATTTCGGGTTGGTCCTTAAAAATGCTTTTGTCTTGGCTTTAAGCACCAACGGTGCGGCCCATACCAGCCAAGGCCAGCGGCCTTGGTCTTGAGGACGAAAAAGAAGAAGACCTATCTGATTCCCCCCACAGCTCGGCCCCACGACCTTTTGGTCTTGGGGCCGAGCTGTGGGGGGATGGTAATTGTTTACTTCTTATTGGCTTACGAGTACCTTGGGCGTTGCCCAAGGCTGGTATGGGTCGGGCCTTTGGCCCTAAAACCAGATCACTTACAATACCATCACCTTGGAATCCGGTATGAGCCATAAAGAAGGCCTGGAGATTTCTCCTAGGCCTTTTTCGAATCGTAGCCCATCATTGATGGGACTTATTTCGTACCTTTTTGCTTCACGATCGGCGATTTGAAATCGTCCAGACCTGGCGTGGGCTTGTAGGCTCGCATGATTCGGAACCCGACGAATGTTGCGTCGGTATGCCACCAGATCGACTGGGGCCGTTGTGGATCCTGAACCGACCACTCTTTGTCAGAACCTCGGCGAACCGCTGATCGGAGATCCTTCGCATCGTCATCCCACGACCCACCGCGAGCCACATAGGAATACTCTTTGAGGTCCGGAATCAGCACAGGATTGGCACTGGCTTTATCTGCAGGGAGTTTGGAATAAGCATCCGCAGAGTAATGATCCAGCACCCATTCCGCGACATTTCCATGCATATCATGAAGCCCAAACGGGTTAGGCTTCTTCTTGCCGACCTGCTGAGGCTTTTCCGTGTTCTCGACATACCAGGCATAGTCGCCGATTTTTGAGGGGTCATCGCCAAACGAAAAAGCGGTCGTTTGTCCACCACGGGCCGCCCATTCCCACTCGCCTTCAGTCGGAAGTCGATACGACTTGCCCAGAAGTGTGGAAAGCCAGCGGGAACACTCCATGGCCGAGTGGTGCGTCATGCAGATGGCAGGCTGATTGTCGTGGCCCATTCCAAAAGTCATATCCGCATAGGGCGGGGTGGGACGCGTCACGGCGTCTGCTGCTTTCACAGAATCGGACTGTTTGGCCAGATCCACTCCCTCGTTTTTCTTCCGCTTAATATCCAGACTGAAAGAGTAAGTGTCGTAGATGTCCCAGATGATTTCGTGCTTGGACATCCAGAAAGGTTCAATTTTGATCGCTCGCTGAGGGCCTTCGTCCTTGTTCCGATCGGCTTCAGTCTCAGGTGAACCGATCCAATACGTTCCGCCTGGAACAGGTACCATTTCGATCTTAAGACTTGTTCCCGGAATGGTTTCCGTATAGGGCTTCATGTCGGCTGGAAGCGGTTGGAGCTCGATCTTCATGGGCGATGGAATTTGAGCGAGAACCCCTTGCGAGAACCCTCCGCTCAAGCACACGATAGAAATCCCCAGAATGCGCCTGCAGTGGACGCGTGTTGCTTGGGTGAATACTTGGAACAAGTCTGTCATCGTGGTTCTCATGAGCATGATCTCTTGCAGTTCGAATCGGATATATGGACGGACCTTACATCACCTCTGGCAGGTTCTCGCAGTTCTCATCGTGCTGCACTTGGCGCAAATCCGTTTGGCTTCTGCCCAACCTGCCTTGCGTTTCGAGTTCACCGAAACGCACATGGGTAGCCCTGTTCATATTGTGTTATACACCACAGAGGCCCAAACCGCCAAGAACGCTGCGCTTAAAGCCTATGCAAGAGTCGCGGAACTGGACCGGATTTTCAGCGACTATAACCCCGAAAGCGAGCTCATGAAACTGGTTGATCGGTTTGCTGAAAAAGATCATGAGCCAGTCTCAGTGAGTCGGGATCTGTTCGATATTCTCCAAAAATCGCAACGGATTTCTGAAGCCACAGGTGGAGCATTCGACATCACCGCAGCACCAGTGATCCGCCAGTGGAGGCGTGCGCGACGTGATCGCAAACTTCCAACATCCAAAAATATCCAGGAAGCGATGAGCCGGGTGGGCTTTCAGCGAGTCAAACTGATCGAGGCTGAGAAGCGGGTTCAACTCGAGCCGGGCACCAGGCTCGACCTCGGTGGAATCGCCAAAGGCTATACGGCTTTGGAGGCCCTGAAAACTTTGCAAAATCTGAACATTCAGAGTGCTCTGGTGAGCGTTGCCGGAGATATTGCCGTGGGAAGTGCTCCGCCAGAACAAACTGGCTGGCGAGTGGCCGTTGCAGGCTTGAATCCGTCGAAAGATGAGCCCTTGTTTCATTTAAAACTGACCAACGCCTCGATTTCAACCAGTGGGGATGCCGAGCGTTTCGTCGAGATCGAAGGCCGCAGGTACAGCCACATCGTCGATACGAAAACAGGACTTGGCATCGAGCGAAGGGCGACAGTCACC
>CAMBZY010000371.1 GCA_945872325.1 Candidatus Kuenenia stuttgartensis
CAGCGCGTGTGGCGACGAAATTGTCCCTTATCGAATCACCGACGAAGGATTTGTCTTCGGCTGATTCCAAAATAAAATAGGCTGGGACTTGGGTGATCCGCTCGCCTTGACTATACTGTGGATATCGAAAACAAATCTCCCGCCAGTGGAGCCACGGATGAAGCCCAGGATTCGACACCTCCGAAGAGCACTTTTTTTCCTCTCCATGTGGATCTGGGCTGAGCATCTGACACGGCAATCGTCTGTTCAGTTCATGGGAATCCCACAGGCGAAAGCTTCGTTTCAACAATCTGTCGACGACATTGAATCCGCTGAAAGTCCAGCCGCCAAAAAGTTTCGCGAACTGGCTGAACCTGCTGCCAAGGCGAAAGCCAAGGCGGATATGGAACGCCCTCCGTTTGAATTTCTGAGAGGCCAGATCGCTCCCTTCGACGTTCTGCCGTACTACAAACAGAATCACTGGATGATGATGACGGTTGAAGCCCGCTCCAGCCGCGAAGATTTCAAAGGCTCGATCCGCTCCCAGCCTCTCTCATTATTCGGGTCCCAGAAGGACATTATTTACGGGCGGCCCGTGAGTATGGACCGTAACACGCCAACCAGAATGAGCTTCCCCTTGTTCGTTCCGCCACGGTATATGCCGCAAAGACAGGGTAAAATTTTCGACCTTGACCTCTACAGGGATGGAGGCCTGAGACCAACAGAAATCTGGCAGACCAACGTAAGAGCCATGGAGCCTCACCAGATGGTCGTTCTGGTTCTGGCACGCGATCCTTCGATTTATAATGGTTGGACGAAATTAATGGCAGGAGTCCCCTCCAGTATCACCCGCGACTCAGCCAGTCTTGAGCGTGGCAGATACTTTCGGTTTGTGATCCCTGAAAATCCTGAAAAACCGATGCTTGCGCCCTCTTTCCTGTTCTGGACAAGTATCAGTCACATCATCTGGGACGGTTTTGATCCAAACCTTCTCGATGTTGATCAGCAGAGAGCCATGCTCGACTGGCTCCACTGGGGCGGTCAAATCACGATGATCGGAGGAGCGGATTCGCGGCTTGGACTTTTACGTGAAAGCTTTCTTGCACCATTTCTTCCTGCCGACACAGGTGGGACCAGCAAGCAACTTGACACAAAAGCCCTGAAGCCACTCGCAGAAGCGTATCGCCCACCATATCGCCCTACAGACAGCTTGACGGAAGAGGAAACGGAAATAGTCCTGGAGGATGAGAAACGGGCCAAAAATCCAGACTGGGCCGTCAGTCCCGGGCCTGAGTCACCTTATTACGAACCCGCAAAGCCAATTATCACGCTTGCCAAATCACCCGTTTTTCTGACCGGCTTACGGCCACGGCCCGAGGCGTCCGTTATATCTCTCGGAACCGATAAAGAGACTGTATTGGCTGCGGAATGGAGAGTTGGCAGGGGCAGGATTACCATGATGGGTTTAAATCCGGTTGAGCCAAGTTTAAATCGATGGAGGGGTGTTGACTCTCTGGTCAGGCGTTTAATTCTCAGAAGGCCGGAGGAAACTCGCCCGCCTCCAAGAACTTTGGGCGGAAATCAGCCAAGAGCTCCGATTCTGACCGGGCCGGAAATATCATGGTTAAGAATAGGTGCCCGCGACACAGGAGGCCCTTACGTGCTGGCACCAGCTCTGAAAGAAGAGGTCTATTCCGCACAAACTGGCGCGACATCCAACATCGAAGAGGATGCATTTCCTGACCAGGAAGCCGCCACCTGGATCGATTCCGCGATTTTGCCCAGAACGGCTCGCGAAGTTCTCGAAACCGCATCAGGGATCCGCATTCCACCCATATCTTTTGTGGCCAAGACTCTGATCATTTATCTGGTATTACTCGTCCCTTTAAACTGGTTGATTTTCCGGGCTGTGAAGCGGAAAGAATGGGCCTGGATCGCCAGCCCGGTCCTCTCTTTGATCTGCGCCCTGAGCGTGGAACGGCTTGCAGCATATGACCTGGGTTTTAACCGGAGCCGCGATGAAATTGCACTTCTTGAAATGCAAAGCGAATATTCGCGAGGCCACCTCACCCGCTTTGGTGCTTTGGCAGCCACTGGCCGCGATACTTTCCAAATCACATTTCCAAACGACCTGAACGCTGTCTGCCTCCCACTTGCTTATTCCGCAAGCCGGGCTGATGAACGTGAAAAAAGCCGATTCGATTTCATGCCGGTTCCAGCCCTCAGCGATTTTCGAGTCCAGCCCAGAAGTCTCTCCTACTATCGATCCGAACAGATGATCGGCCTTCCTGGCCCGATTCGGATGGTCGAAGCCAACGGGCAACGAATTATAGAGAATCGGACTCGATTGACTCTTCATAATGCAATCGTGCTAGGCCCAGAAAATGCTCGATTCGATATGGGAGATATAGGTGCTGGCGAGTCGAAAGATTTGCGTGAGAATACCCTTTCAACAACTGAGCCATCCGCAAGTCGGTCAGAGATTTTAGGAAAACTTAATCCAGTACAATTTCAACAGATACTCTTGGAAAACCCTCTAAAATCCGATGCTGAGACCGGTTCGTGGAGGTTGATCGCATGGTCGGAATCGATGATTGAAGGTGTGGAAGTGACACCAAAACCCGATCGGGAGCGCGGATTCACGCTCGTTCTGGCACATCTTAAAAGTGGTCCAACACCCGACTTATCGAAGCCAGTACACGATTATGGATCGAATCCTTATCGCAGGCCATCGCCTCCCGCAATGCCTCTGAACCATCCCCCGGTTGGGATGGAAATCCCTAATCCTGATCCGGTTTCGAGGTTGCGAAAAAGAGTCAACATAGCTCCTCCGCCTGAAGGGCAAACCATACCGAGTGTCAGCCCAGTCAAAAGGTCGGACGATACCGACTCAAGGAGTCCCAAGTGATCGAAGTTGAACACTTCACAAAACGATACGGCGATTTCATGGCAGTCGACGATTTAAATCTGTCGATTGGAGAGGGTGAAATCTACGGATTTATCGGGCCTAACGGAGCTGGCAAAAGCACCACAATCCGATTCCTGGCGACTCTTCTCAAGCCGACTTCCGGCGAGGGGCGGATTGCAGGCCATTCCGTGACAAACGACCCTATGGCAGTGCGACGTGTGATCGGCTTTATGCCCGACGACTTTGGCGTATATGACGGCATGAAGGTTTGGGAATTCCTCGATTTTTTCGCCGTAGCATATGAAATTCCAAGACTGGAACGTCGTCGTATTATAGGCGAGGTCTTACAACTTCTCGACCTCACCCACAAACGCGACGATTATGTGAACGGCCTTTCAAAAGGCATGAAACAAAGGCTTTGCCTGGCCAAAACGCTGGTCCATAATCCCCCTGTCCTGATTCTCGATGAACCGAGCGCAGGTCTTGATCCACGCGCCCGTCTGGAAATGAAATATCTTCTGAATGAACTTCGGAGGATGGGCAAAACGATTCTCGTTTCGAGCCATATTTTATCCGAACTTGCAGATTTCTGTACTTCGATCGGAGTGATTGAACGCGGGAAATTGCTGGCCTCAGGATCGATTCAGGATATCCAGAAGCAATTGCGTTCACACAGAGTATTGAAAGTGCGAATTCTTAATGAAAATCCAGCTCAATTTGAATACATCCTGAAAAATCATGCGTCCGTGAAAGCTCAATCTGTCAATACCATTGAAGGTACCTTATCGGCGGAATTTGAAGGCGATGGACCCGCCCAGGCCGATCTATTGCGACAGATGATGGAAGCCGGAGCGATTGTGGAAGCGTTTGATGAAGAACAAATTTCGCTGGAAGACGTTTTCATGATGATCACCAAAGGGATCGTGAATTGAACCTTCCAAATCAAATGCAACCAGCCATTGAGTGCATCACGACATCAGGGACTGACCAACGATGGGCATGATTCGCGACAATCCTGTGCTCTCTCGCGAGCTGCTTGTCAACTTGCGAAGCCACCGCGCGTTTATTCTGCAATTTGTCTACGCAGGGCTACTCTCCGCAGCCGTCCTTTTGGCCTGGCCACAAACTGGCGACGGTCGAATCGGGGCTAGCGTCTCTGCAGCACGCCAGCTTTTCGACCTGTTTTTCTACGGCCAGTTCCTACTCGTGGCGTTGGTCGCACCAACATTTGCAGCCGGTAGCATCACAGGCGAAAAGGAGCGAAAAACCTACGAACTTCTACTCGCAAGCCCGCTCAAACCGTCCTGGATTCTAGTCGGCAAACTC
>CAMBZY010000372.1 GCA_945872325.1 Candidatus Kuenenia stuttgartensis
GCCTTGGGCGTTTTCTCGTCTGCCAGCAGGTCTATCGAGCGACTCGCCATTAAAAGAGTGACAAACAACAAAATTGCTGTTTTTCTGAACCTGCGCGGAATCCACATGATGTTTGTACTCTGGTGTCCATGACCGAATCGCGACGGAACTTTTTGAATCAGATCCCAGAATAGGCCAGTTTGCACTTGAACATCAAGGCCCGACAGAGATTTAAGGAATATCCGAATTCAGTTCATTAAACGTGGCCGAGTCAGACCAACAAGCGATTCCACACGATCGAGAGCCAGATGGCAAAGTGCCACGGCACAGGCGTCGGCCATGTCGTGAGGCTCGGGAAGTTCCACCAGATTAAGCTGAATCTTGACCGCCTGCTGCATCTGCTCTTTGGGAGCACGACCGCTGCCGGTCAGGATTTTCTTGATCTGGGTCGGAGCATAACCCCTGACCTGAACATCGCGAAGCTGGGCGGCCAGCAGGATCACGCCTCGGGCATGCGCCATCAAAATCGCGGTTCGTGGATGCTTGGTATGCGAGTGAATCTTTTCCACTGCAAGGAATTGCGGCTTGTATTCGTCGATAATTTCAAGGATCCCCTGATGCAGATCCACCAGACGACCATCAGAATCCGCCCCTGGTGTGGACTTGGGGCGTAGAACTCCAGCTTCGATCAGGCGACCCATCGGGCCGCCCAATCCGCTGGTGCAATCCATGACGGCATACCCGGTGGTACCAAGCCCTGGGTCAACACCCAAAACCCTTCCTGGGTTGAACTTTGGCTCGGGTTTTGGCTCAGTTGCCAGTGCTTTCGGAGATCCATTCCGGGTTGCCATAACTCTTGTCCAGCTTTCCGGTTGCAATCAACCACGTTTCCAGGTTGTCTGACCGCCGGACCGATCTTCGAGCACCACGTTCAAGGCCGTCAGCCGATCGCGAATTTCATCGGAAAGTGCGAAATTCTTCGCCGCCCGAAGCTCTTTCCGCAGGTGCAGCAGAAGGTCCATCAAATGACCTACAAAGGCATCGTCAGACTGAGTTTCCGAAGCGGGTGGAGCTTCAAATATCCCCAAAATCAGGGTCAACTCGCGAAGCACCGTCACGCCCAGAATCCATTGATCCTTGGCCAGAGTCTCAGGAACGGACTGACCCGTCGCAGGCCCTTCAAGCTGATGCTGGTCAGCAAACCGGTTGAGCGTTCTGACAAGCTCGTAAAGCTCTGCCAGGGCAGCACCTGTGTTGAAGTCGTCGTCCATGGCGTCGAGAAATGTCTGACGATGCTCAGCCACTTGTTCAAGGAAAGGAGTACCATCTGTCCCGAAATTGCCACGCTTGGAGGGGGCGGCCAGCGAGTAGAACGACAGGCCGCTGACTCGGTCAAACCGATCGAACAGGTTAAGGAACGCCTTCAGGCCTCGTCCAATTTCGTCGAGCCGGGAGTTCCCAAAATCAATCGGGCTCCGATAGTGACTGGAAAGAATCAGGGCCCGAATCACGTCAGGCTCAAATTTGACCAGCAAATCCTTCATCAGAACGACCGTATCGGGATCGCTCTTGGAAATCTTGCGACCGTTCTTGGTCAGCAAGCCGTTATGCATCCAGTACTTAACGAACGGCTTCTCGTGATAGCTTTCGCTTTGGGCGAGTTCGTTTTCGTGGTGTGGGAAGACGAGGTCAAGCCCGCCTCCGTGAATGTCAAAACTGGGCCCGAGAAACCGCATGCTCATGGCCGAACATTCAATGTGCCAGCCTGGCCGACCGGGCCCGAACTTGCTCTCCCAGGCGGGTTCGCCGGGCTTTGAGCCTTTCCAAAGTGCAAAATCGCCTGGATGCTTCTTCAGGCTCGAAGGCTCGATCCGGGCCCCCACTTTCAGCTCTTCAGGGTCTCGGTGAGAGAGCTTGCCGTAGTCCGTGTCGCTGGAGACATTGAAATAGACGTCTCCACCTGAAGGGTATGCAATCCCTCGCTCTACAAGACTTTCCGTGATTGTCAAAATCTCGTTGATATGCTCTGTGGCGCGTGGCATGTGGTCGATGCCGGTCACGTTGAGGGCTTCCAGGCAGCGCAGATAATCGGCTGTTACGGCTTCAGCCAAAGCTTGAACCGTGGTCCCGTCCTTGGCGGCCTGGATAATCAACTTGTCGTCAACATCGGTGATGTTCACCACCCAGTTGACCTGATAGCCTTCAAAAGTGAGGTAACGCTTGACTGTGTCAAAGATTACTGGGCCGACCATGTGGCCGATATGGCTGTCGGAATAAACCGTTGGGCCACAGACATACATCCCTACATGAGGGGCCTTGAGAGGGACGAAATCTTCTTTGGTCTGGGACAGTGTGTTATAAACCCGCAGCGACATGGCAATTGACTTTCCGTCTGTGAAATGGGTCAGGTCTTTACAGTATATGGATTTGTGTCAGTCTCGAACAGGCCGTTCCAGCAGAACAACGGCTTCAGCCTGCATGGCTTCCCGTCGCCCCACAGGCCCGACCTTCTCACCGGTTTTAGCCTTGAGATTGATCCGATCCTCTTGCACATGAAGAAGTTGAGCCAGTCTCAGCTTCATCGCCGCCTTATATGGCAAAAGCTTTGGCAATTGGGCATGGACAATGATATCGGCATTGACCAGCGACCAGCCGAGGGATTCGACCAGAGCCACCACATCGGCCAGAAGTCGTGAGCTGTCAAGGTCTTTACATGCCGGGTCGGTGTCCGGAAAGTGCTCACCGATATCGCCTCGACCGATTGCCCCCAGAAGGGCATCGGCAACGCAGTGAAGCACAATATCGGCATCAGAGTGGCCGAGCAGGCCCAATTCGTGTTCGATCCGCACACCGGCCAGGATCAAAGGGCGGCCTTCCACAAGTCGGTGCGTATCGTGCCCGAGTCCAACTCGGAACTCCTTGTTCATACTCACTCTCCGGCATTCCCCAAATCAAAGCGGGAAGGGCATGCGGATTGTTGCCCTGAGTGTCTGAATGTAATGCAAACGAACAGTTTTGACCACTCCAAAAGAACGCTGGATGCGATCTGGTATTGCAGGAAGTCCAAATCCATTGCTTGATTGACGACACTCATCTGGACCATGCCGGCAGCCTCGCAAACCCTTTGATTTGTTGATTTAATCCGACTCGCATGAGGTTATTTTAGAAATCCGATCGATTTTTCCATTTTTTTCGTAACTTTCAGATGTTTCGAGCGTAAGACCTATAGGGGAAGAGCGAATGAGCCAGTTGGTGCTGGCATCCGTTTCGCATTCAGAGGGGGCGAGAGCTTTGTCATGAATTTGGCAAAGCCCGGTGAAACGAAGGACCTGACCACCATGTTGGTACTAAGCCGTAAGTTGAATGAGAGCATCGTGATCGGCGACAAGATTACCCTGACGGTTGTGAAAATCGATCGCAACTGCGTACGACTTGGGATCGACGCCCCTCAAGATGTCACGATCTTTCGTCAGGAACTGCTCGACAAATCCATGGAGCCTGCATCCGAACCCGTCCGTAACGGTTCCGTTCATGAATCCTGATCCGCCCGAAGCATGTCGAGCCTGAGAAAATAAAAATCTTTGATCGACATGAATCTCGGTTCTGCTACCCTGATGAACTGAATCGAGTCCATCCGTCAAACTGCGAATCAAACCAAACCCGATCCATACAAGTGGTTTGAGTAAGACCTGCCGATTCGAATAAAAAGACAAGGATCGTTCGCTGATGTCCCATTCGAATCAAAGTGGACTGGATCGGCGGGACTGGATCAAGGTCTCTGCCGCAGGTATCGCTGCAACTGCCATCACTGGTTCAACATCGGCACAGAGTGCACTTGCCGGGCCAGTCAACATTACGAAAATGTCTGACCCCGTCCCGACACGCCCGCTGGGCCGTTCGGGTATCCCGGTTTCGATGCTGAATCTGGGCACCTTCCGCAACCCTGGCTCGGATCGCCTCTTGCGATTCTCATACGCCAACGGTGTCCGATATTTCGACTCGGCTGACACTTACGGCTCGGAGCCGGTGATCGGTCGCTGGCTCAAAGAAGATCCCGCCCTGCGAAATCAGATGTTTCTGGTCACCAAAGAGCATCCAAAAACGCCCCAGCAATTTATCGACAAGCTCGACGAACGTCTGGCCGCACTTCAGACGGACTATGTCGATCTCTACTTAATTCACGGCATCGGCAACACTTACGGCAGCGACTATAAATCTCTGGACTGGCCGA
>CAMBZY010000373.1 GCA_945872325.1 Candidatus Kuenenia stuttgartensis
GCCTAAAAAGCGGAAGTTATTTTCTGCCCGTTCCTTAGTAAGTTTTTTACGGAAGAGGAGGAGCCGGATCACTTCTCCGACAATCAAAGCGATTCCCATCAAGATCAGGCCGGTGAGCAAGGTAAAGATCAGGCATGCCCAAGTGCTGATGCCATTGCGAATGGATGATCCAAACTCGTCGGATTCGACAAGCCCGGTTGCGGCCCCAAACCCCTCAACGACCACAGCTCCAACCATCACCTGGAGAAAAGGAGCAAATTGTGTGAGTGCCACGACAAGCCCGCCCACTGTGAGCGAAAATGCGATGCGTTGCCTTCGTCTACCAATAAAACAGCCAATCGCCAGAAGAATGACGCAACCGATCACCATGACCAAGGTGTTTTGATACGCGTTCACCATTGTTCCCATAAAAAATGGGAATGGTAAATTCAGCAAGAATACCAAACAAAACCAAGGCACATAGGACTCAATCGGCTGCTCGTGAACCGGAAGAACGGCTGATGGCGATTGGTCCATGGCCTTATCTTCGTTGCGACTTATGAATGACATTGATTGATCTCCATGTAAATGTGGTAAACTGATTATTCAGATGGGGGTAGTAATTGTTTACTTCTTATTGGCTACGAGTACCTTGGGCGTTGCCCAAGGCTGCTATGGGTCGAGCCTTTGGCCCTAAAACCAGATCATATTCCATACCATCACCCTGGAATCCTGTATAAGCCAAGATTATGAGTCACTGTCGGGCTCTGCCCCAAATCTCAGACTCAAACTCCTGATTTCAGAATGAGAGGGGTCTAAGTTTAGATCTTACAAGCCTTTGAGAAGGTGCCATTTTTTATTTCACAGTCCCCCAGATCTTGGTCATCAGCTCATAGATTTCCGGCTCACTTTCGATTAACTCAGCGCGAGTGAACGGGAAAAAGTCGTTCACACCGAAATACGATTCCGTCATCTCGGCAAAGAACTCCATTTGGTTCGTCAACGCGTAATGATCCACCCGTTTACCATTAAACAGCAAGGTTTTCTGACCTCTTCCGCTGGCCTTAAAATTCGTGAAAGCCTTCATGACCTGAGGATCTTCAAAGCCTAGAATCTGGTCATGATATGCATGGGCCAGCTCATGAAGAATCACCCAGGGCTGTTCATTGATATTGCGTTTTGTGGCCAGATCTTGAGCCCTCGGCAAGTGAACGCACCTGGCAAGTTTCTCAGAATATCCGTTCGCCTTCAGCCAGTCCCCACTTGGATGATACTGCATGGAAGTCAGCTTACCATGCGATTTATCCATCACAATTGTCACGGTTTGGAGCTTTTTGACGATGCCTGCCGGAACCACCACTTTGATATCCGCCAGCTTATTCTCCAAAAACCTCAGAGCCCGCTTGCCAAGCTCTTCATCGGCAGATTCAAAAAGTCGTTGATCCACCTGCACTTTCCAGCCCTCAATCATGCATAACTTGTAACCAACAGGCTTTAAGGGATCTTCTGAAACCGTTCCAGGCTGATTCGAAATCAAACGGATCATTGACGCTCCAAGAGCATCGCCGACCAGAATTCCAGTCTCTGCATTGCCGAACTCGTGGTGACCGTGGCCGGGGTTCGGCGATTCTTCAGCTGGACGCACAAAGTTCCGAGTCTCGGCAAAAGCAACGTTTCCTTTGAACTCATCTCGACTTGCAGCATTGCGTTGGGCCTGCCTCAGCTTGGCCCAGGCCTCAGGTGCATCCACCCACGGGCCCGTCAGTTCACCCACAACCACAGGCAAGTTAGGCGTCTTTAAATCCTTGCGAACATCATGGATCAAATTCACCAGATTCTGCTCATATTCAGGAACCGCCCGTTTCGGATCCACTCCATCGTTCCAACCTTGATACCAGACAAAACCTGAGAGTTCATAACCTGTGTTGCTGTAAGCTGGAAAATCGATTTTGAGCCGATCGAGAGCTGTTTTTACATCAGCAATCATCTTCGTGTAATAAGGCCCAACCTGACCACCGGAACTGGGTGGCCGAAAGTCTTTGTAGAGGCTTTTCCCGCCCCAGGCGGTTTTGATCAAGAGCACCTGATTCGTAAAATGATCGCCCACTAGACGACCAAATTGCAGTTCAGGGCCGAAGTGATGAGCCCCATCATAGGGCGTAAATCCAAGGGTCAGGGGACCAATTTTTGCGGGTTGATTTTCCGGCTGATAGCGTACCCAGACATCGTCGCGCTGAGCCCATTGACCGTTGGGACTTTTCAGATTCTGAAGCCGCGAGGCCTTGGACGGGCTTTTCAAAAGGGCATTCAAAGTCCCCTTGCCGTTGTTGTAGTCCTTGCCTTCAAGATCAGCCACAGACTGACCTTCCATATTCGACTGACCTGCCAGAATAAAGACCTTCAAAGGCTTGGCTGGCTCGGCTGCCCTGATCGAAATCAAGCCTGAAACGAGGACCATGATCGCGGCGACAGCGGAATTTGGATGAAGCACCAGGCAAGCCCCTTGTACGTGGATCGAAAATCTCTTCCTCAAAGTTTATTGCTGAATAGGATCTTATCCAATGCAAGCTGAAAATCGTAGCTCCATGGGTTCAGATTTCGTTTGATTTCGACAAGTCTGTGCCACTCGGAAAGCATCCAGACCTTGACCGTAATCGTACGAATCGGACAATACATCGTGAACGATGTTTTCAGGATGATCCGGACGGCTTCAAAATCGCCCACCCACGGGACGGAAATCTGGCCATGAACATGTATGCTCGAACCCGCAGTCTGGCCATCCTCTGTTGCACCTTATCTGGGTTAGGAGTAAGTTTCCATCCTGTTTTTGCTGATAAATTTACGATGAAAACTGGTGAAGTTTATATCGGTCACGCAGAGCGTGAAGGAGTGATCGCAGGTGCTTTTGATGGAGTGAAACGCACCCTGTTCCGATCGACCAAAGTCGCCACCAACGAACCAGGTGCCGGCTCTGCGGCTTGGGAATCGTTCAAACTGATTCAGCCCAAAAAGCCTAATTACACCTCGAGCCAGATGCCCTCGATCCTGACCGGTATCGTCGCCGAACCGTGGGACGAATTCGGTCGCAGAAAGATTCGGTTCAGCCAGCCTCGAAATGTTGCCAAATCCATTGAACTGACTCAAGCCTTGATCGAAATCGGTCCAAAGGCAGCAAAGCTACGTGGAGTAGAGACTTACTGGTCCAGCCAGGTCTCCACCTCCACCATACCCAGAGGCGTTATCTCCGGACTCTTGAACCGGATTCCTAAAGACGAAAAAGATGAGCGGCTTCGAGTTGTACGTTTTTATCTTCAGGCCGAATGGTTTGATGAAGCCAAGGCCGCCGTTTCTGCACTAAAAGCCGACTTCCCCGAAATGAGCGAGGTATTGAGCACCGCAGCGGCCGGAATATTTGACGCAGAGCTGAATGATCATTTAAATCAATGGAAACTGAAGATAAAAAACGGGGCCCCAGTAACAGAAATTTTGCCTGAACTTGAGAAGGTCGTAAAATCATCAGAAGGCGGCAGCGAAGCCGTTCGGGCGTCTGCTGTGGAACTTTTGGACTTGATTAAAGCCACAGACGAGGGCAGGGCACGGCGTCAGCGTGAACTTAAAGCGGCATTTGATGGGAGCAGGCAAGGCACTTCAAGTGCAGGCCCTGGGCCACAGCATTTGGCAGAAATGATCGAAGCCTTGAGTCGATGCCCGGCCATGGTCGAGCCATATTTTGCAGCATTTGATCAGTATCAGCGAAATCCTGATGGTGTTTCTGCCAAGAAAGCCTGGGCCACTGCACTTTCCAACTGGTGCGGAGGGCCTGATCTTGTCACTGAAGATATTTCGATTGCATTAGCCTATGCAGAGACTTACGAAGCGATCACAAAAGCCGGCCACAGCATAGATTACAATCAGCGTCAATCGCTTGCCAATCGACTGGAATCGATTCGGATTCCAGCGCCGGAAGGAGAACGCCCAATTTCAGCAAAAGAGGCTCAGCTTATCGCCGAACGCGTCAGGCCTCTGAACACGCTCTCGGACGACCCGAAAAGCCCTACAGTGACATATCGCGTGGAGAACGACCCAAATGCAATACCAACAGAATATATTGCAACCGTTCCGCCCGGTTATCACAGGCTTGGTCAATGGCCTGCCATTATTGTATTAAACCCTGGCGGAGACCCTGAGAAAGCCGCTGTTTCCTGGCGTAAGGCGGCAGCAGATCGAGGCT
>CAMBZY010000374.1 GCA_945872325.1 Candidatus Kuenenia stuttgartensis
TGTCTGGGATGTCACTCCCTACCCGTGGAATCGAATACTCCAACGTCATATTTCGATAATGAATTGCAAAGGGCGCGAGAAGGTGTCACCTGCGTCGCATGTCACGGGGACAGCAAGGAATGGGTCATCGAGCATGTAGCAGCCTCAGATCCATCATGGAAAAATACAAGCGGTCCACAACGCTGGGAAAAGTTTGGACTGGTGGACTTGAAAAATCCGGTGACACAAGCTCGCCAATGCGTTTCATGCCATGTGGGTGATCCTGACCAGAAATTGGGTCGAAAAATCAGTCATGAAATGTATGCCGCTGGACATCCTCCACTGCCTGGACTCGAAGTTTCCAGTTATATTGCCGAACAACCAAGGCACTGGCTGACCTCTACCGAAAAACCTGATTCTGCTCATGGATCAGCCCGACCAGTCGACTTGCTGGCCGTCTCAGGACTTGTGACATTAAGAACTGAACTGGCCTTGATCCGTGACTATATCATGAATCAAGCAAATACAAACCAGAGTCAGGATGGAGGCCCCGAATTATCACTCTTCGACTGTGCGGCTTGCCATCATGATATTACCAAAAACAAATCCAAATGGCGCCAATCGCAACGCATCGCTGGAGCCCCTGGAAGGCCTAGACTCCCCCAATGGCCTCGCACTTTAGTCCGCTTCAGCCTGATTTTAGCAGACCCCCTGAACTGGAAAACGTCTGAAAATCAAATCACCGACCTTCTCCTTCGTGTCGATCAGGAACTCTCGAAAAGCCCTTATGGGATTGAGTCTACAGACATTTCAAAAACCCTTCACGAGGCAATCGAACAACTCGATCGAGTTCTTGGCCTGCTTGATGAGCGATGGAATAAAACGGGTAAACTTACGAATGATAATTCATTGCAATCGCTCCGCATTTTCCTGGATTCTTTATTGGATCATCAGCCCATTGCATCATTTGATTATGATACAGCTCGACAAATTGGCTGGGCCATTCGCACAAGCATTTCAAATGGCAATAAACCGATCGCCCCTGGGATGATACCAGATCTCGAAGAGCTTGACCTCTTGTTAGGACTTAAATTGCGTCCTAATCACTCTCCTACAGATTCTCCCCCTGAGAAATCCGAGCAAACCTCTGTCACAGAGCTTCTTAAAGATCGTTTGAAACTTGCAAACGCCTATGAACCTTTACAATTCCGCAAGGTTCTGGAAAGGATTCGTTATACAATCAAATAAATCATTTTTTTATTTTTTACCAGTTTTATCGGTTGCATATGAGCCAGTACCGCCCTGATATTTCTTCCGATGACTAAACCCTAGCCATACGCTTCTGGGCAACAGGGTCGTCCCCGTGGAATCCCATCCCCAAGTGCCTTCATCAAGCATCGGTCCATGGCCTTTACCAAATGCCACTCCACCACCAACAGGATAACCGATCACAGAACCTGGCTTTGCATTTGAGGCTCTTGATGAAATCTGATCCGGGTGCCCTGCCCTATGCATGGTATGGGGAATTTGCTGAGACTTGAATGGCTTGTATTCCTTCCACTCATAGAGTTTATGGTAGAGTCTTCGATGATGGGTTTCATGATCGTCAGAATGCAGAGGCGATGAGACCATAAGGATCGAAAAAGCGGCCATGAATTTCATCACGTTTTGGCGATATATTTTCATTTACGAACTCCTTGGGATCGGGAAATATCGGTTTGCAACACCACGGGTCGCAGTATTTGCCCGCGTTGGTGGAGTGATCTTCTGTTTTGGCTGAATATGCATCAGTGGTTCGACAAGCGGCTGACGATTGAATTTCATATACGGAATACGTACCCCCCGAACACTGAACTGGTCAGCTCTTGGAGCATCTTTTACAAGTGGTTGATAACCTAGAGCTCCCACATAAGTCACCACATCATCCTGATCCACTCCATCTCCACTTATCCCAAAACCTCCAACTAATACCGACGATTTCGGGTCAGGAGAACTTCGATACAACGGCTGTGAACCCGGAAACAGAATCACACCATTTTGATTTGCGATATCATTAGGATCATGAAAATTCGCCGATGGATAAAATGCAGCGTACGCCTGAACATTATTGTAAGCAGAAGCAGGCAATGGTGGGCCTTGATTCCTGCCATTTCTAGCAGTATTGGGACTATTCAAAATCGAAAATGGGCCTGACTGATATGTATTGATTCCTTCAGGGAAAAATGGCAAAGCCAGGTAGCGAAACGACCTGCTGGTAAATGCTGTCCCTTTCGGAATTCCCTTCACCTGATCCTCTGGTTGCAATTCCGCCGGATCTGCGTAATACACCACATTTCTGGCCTTGGCGACAGCCACATCGATCGAAAAAAAGGTGGAGTCGGGCATCCGGTAAATTCCCAACACATTTCCATTCTTATCACACGCTGCAATGGTCATTTTCGCCGTGCTGCTTAATGGCAATCGAATTGCGGCTCGTGTGATATTTGCCTGAGTTATAGAGCGATTGACCAGATTCACCACATCTGCTGACTTTAAATCGCCTGCACCAGCTGCCGCATCAATCGGCTTTGCCAGCCATCCTCCAGCAAGCGGCTGCCCATTGAGTAATAAATGACCGCTTTTATCGACCGGTATATTTGTTCCATTAACCGAACCAAGTGGAAGTCGAGCACCTTCATTCAGAATATTTTGCGAACCAAGCAAACCTTGCCCACCGACAATCGGAAGCGTGATCCCAACAAGATCTATTCGACCAAATGGGAGCCCAAAAATAGTCGAGGTATTCGGCTGTTTCATACTGGTTCCCGGCAATGCCGGTGCATCTGCCACTTTACCTGCCGTCGCAAGTCCCGGCAATGATCCAGCGTAAGAACTTGCAGGCGTTCCACCTACAGCCACAAATGCAATATATTCCGCCTCAAGCGACCGGTCAGGCTGACTGCTGTCAAAGAAACCCGCATCATTTAAATACGAATTCTCCTCCGTTGCAAGACCTGTCTGTCCAGGAAAAAAGACACCAATTCCGCCCACCACAGCACCATTCTTATATATCGGAATCCCGCCCGGCAAAGTGGCAATCCCACGCGACTGACCTTGCGGATAAGTGCCCGTCACTGTGCCCCAGGATTCAGGAGCATTGATATAAAGCTTTGCCTTGTCAGGATCAAGAGTGATCGGAATGGTTGGATCACCAATCCGGCCGTTTTCCACAAGCTGGCTGATATCTACCAACTGATTGCTTTGATTCATCAGCAGAGGAATTTGGGAATCAGGAACATTAAATCGGTTCGGCAGCGTAATATCGTCAGCCGTCCCACGTATGCGATCCGCTCCCGCATGCAAATTGCTATCCCTGTTCGTATATTCAATCGTAAAAAGATCGACCTGAGGCGTAAATGGAATATTTGGAGGGAAGTGCCCCTTTGTCCCAATGGGGGCCACAAAACCTGGCCCAAAAAGTGGCGAATCCGCAGAGACTCCGTCAGGCGTTGAGTTTACAACCCGCTCTGTCATGGTCGTCTGACTGATAAACTCCACCGTCCTGCTTGTCAATGGAGCTTGATTATTACCAAAGAATGCGCCAGTGCGAGCCTTGGCCAGCGCTCCGTCAATTGCAAATGTTTTAAGCGCATCACTCGACGTAATCGAGCTTGAAACGCCTGATTCCATACGAACGCCCAATATATTTCCTCCACGATCAACAATTACAATAATGGCGTCCTGTGAGGCTGAAACCGCTGAGGCCCGCTTTAATAGAGTATCCACTTCATCTGCGCTCAAAGTCTCGTTCGCAAGATTTGTGGAAAGTGTTCCCAGCTCAGTATTTGAGAGCTTCAGGTCAGTGGGTGCAGGATTTATGATTTGCCCTTTGGCAAGCCCCAAAGCTTTATCACGCTTCGAAGCCTGATAATTCACCTGCTGCTCAGAACTCTCTGGAACAACAATAGGCCGAATCGACGCCAGTAACTCTCTCGTTTCGAGATAGTCGATGCCTAACGTCAGGCCTCTCAATGGCTTTTGCTTTGTACTGAATTTCATCCGATTCAATCCCTTCAGACTTCGCAAATAGCCATCGACACATATCGTACTTATCGGATTTCGTGCACCTCCTAAACCATATTTTCCATAAAACAGTAAAAACCCGTACAACCAAGAGATCTTTTGTAATCGTTACATATTCTCAAGTTGATTTGCTTCACAAGTCGATAGGATGGATATGAGATTGTGTTC
>CAMBZY010000375.1 GCA_945872325.1 Candidatus Kuenenia stuttgartensis
CAGCGAGCCGGTGGCACCGTCGCCGATGCTTGGCAGCTTTGTCCCAAATCAAACCATGTGGGTGCGTGGGAATGGTCTGATGGGGGGTGGATATACGCCTCTGGATCAGGATGAACGTGATTCGCTCGCCCTTTATGGCCCGTTCTCACCCAGCCGTGGCCAGATGAAGCCGGTTCGAGTACTTCAACCGACCGGTTTTGGCGGTGGGCCTGCCATGTTGCGAGAAGGCGACGCTGTGGCTTACCCAAATTACCCATGGAAGGATAGCCTCCCAAACCTCTCCTCTCAGGGCCGTGCCTATCGGCCTGGTTCTCCTGCGGTTTACCCAGGCTGGGCGACGGATGCTGACACCATCGATCAGCAGTGATTTTTTCTGTCATTTGGAAGATCTGACGGTAACCAAGGCCAGATCTGGAGTTCGCGGAATGACCTGAAAAGCTCGTTCCTCTTGATCCATCTGGCTTATTTATTGAGAGACCGACGGAACTTGTCGTATCGCTTCTTTAATCCTGGCCCACCTGCATCAGGATAGAGCAGCAAAGTGGCGTCGATCAGCTTGGCGGACTCTTTATCGCGGCCTTCTCGATACAAAGCCTTAGCCAACTCCAGACGGCCCAGAAACCACTGGGTGGTGCCTTCTGGCTCATGATCCACCCACTCGCTCAGGTAACGGATCGCTTTTGAGGTCGCATTTAACCTTAGTAAAGCATCCGCCACGGCATACAGTAGTGTCGGCTTAACATTCGGATTCGCCTTGATCCATAGGTCCAGCCGTGGTTCCGCTGATGATGGCTGCCCTGCATAGATCAGGCCTCGGATCCGACGAAGTTCAAGCTCCTTATCAGCCGCACTGTTCATCTCGGGCCCACTGACTGGAAGGCTTTCCGCCAGTCTGGCCATGGCTGAACCAAGCTGCCGGCGAGTGATTTCCGTGTCAATCATTTGGGCCGATGTGTCCATCACGCGACACATGTCGAGGATCAAACTCGAATCCATCGACTTGTCACGTTGGCTGAGACGAGTCTCCAGATCAAGCGATCGGCTGAGCAATGCGTCCGTCATGATCAGAATCGCATTGGCCCATTGCCTTTGTGAATCTCTGGTTAAAACGGGCATCAATCTCAAGCAAGTCTGGCGTGCTGCCTCAATTCGATCCGAACCAGGGGTCATGTCAATCCGGGCAATCGCAAGCTCCAGAGTATTTTTATCCTGCAAAGTTGGAGCCGAATCGCGAGCCCGTTCCAGTCGCCGACGCGTTTTTTCCCACTGAATTGCAAATTCTTTGACATCTGAAATTAAGACCAGCTCTTCAAGCCTCTCGAGGCCGATATTCGACATCGCCAATTGGGCAGCCATCCATCTTGGATGAGCAGGAGCGATCGCTTCCCATGCGATAATCGCATCCTCCCGGCCACCCACAGAAAGATCCGAATCACCTTCAATCCAGCGCACCTCTCCGGTCGTCATCTTATCATCAGAAAATCGTGAAAGGTGGGTCCGAATCGCTTCTGAAAGGGTGTCCCGGCCACTCAATCCCATCGACTTCAAGCTCATCACCCGAATCAAGCTCGCCTTTGGCCCCAGTTCGCCTGGATCAGAGCTTTCCACCACCTGGTTCATTCGTTGCTGAGCCTGATTTGGCTTCCCCGCTTTAAACCAGGCAGCGCCTGACTGAAATTGATATTTCATCTTTAAAACCAGATTCATTTCTGCTACAGCCCGTGCCGCTGCTTTATCGTAAGCCATTGCCGAAAGCTCTGGCTGACCGTTTCGCACGTAAGATTCTGCCAGATTTGACCAGTCTGAACTCTTTGCATCATCCTTTGGCTGAATTTTAGAAAGACTTAAAATGCGTCTGGCTTGAACGGCATCGGAATCGTCCTTGTCTTTCAGCTTCTCCATCGACTCGAAAACCGCTGTCTGAACCGTCTTCAGCTCCTCAGCGTTCAACGGCTTGGTGGCACGATCCGCCCATAATGCAACTCTCAGTCTGGCGGATAAAGTTATCGGCAAATCGGTCGATTTCAGGAAATGGTCGGCTTCATCCCACCGATTGCATTTCGCCAGAACTGCCACTTTGACATCAGCCCATGCAGCACCATTCCTGTGACGAAACGATTCACTGGTTTTTTCAAGCTCTGTCCTGGCCGCTTCCGACCTGCCTAAATCGGCCATGGTCCGAGCCCTGATTAAATAAGACCAGTCGAGAAGCGAATCAGAATCAAGATTCTTGGTCAGTTCGAGGATTTTTTCACGCTCAGGAACGGCTTTTACAGGGTCTATCTTAGGCGACACTGAAATTTCGTCGGCCAAACATTGAGCCAGCAGATATCTCGCAGATTGTGAATATTGATCATTGGCAGGCCCATTGCTGACAACCATTTTCTCAAATAATTGGCGAGCCTTTTCGCGATCCATCTTGCCTGCATCGACGGTGCTCGACGGGTTTCTGGCCACTTCAATTTTCGTCAATAATCGCGACCGTTGCCACCAGGCTTCGGCGATGGTCAATTTGAACCGATCGGACATCGGGTGTCCTGGATGCTTTTTTCCGAAGAGCTCAGCCAGATCAATTAAAATCGACCAGACTTTTAAAGCGTCCTCCGTGTTCGGAGATTCGCCCACCTTGCCCCTCAACATGCCCAACGTTTCAGATGCAATCGCTTCGCGACGTGCCAGAGGGAATGCTGTGTCGATCATCTGCTCACGCACCACCGAGAGATGGTCGGCAATCGACTGTAAAAAATCGTCCGTGACTTCAGTCGATCCTGAATCCGCTTTCGTCGCAGATGAATTCTTTGTCTGTTCAGCCTGTGCGTTCAGCATCGACGGCCAAATGGCGATGATTGTCAAGCCGATCAACACGATCAAGGTGAATGGCTTGTCCATGATTTAGCCGTTTTTTTTGGTTGAATGATGATATTGAAGTCAGAGTAGCCCGCCGAATGACGGACTTCTCTATCCTATCATATACGGATCCGGATTGTGCGGATAGCCAGTCGGCTCATCAACCTCGATTGGCCAGCAGGTCGGCAATCGCTTTGCGGTATCGGGGCTCAGATTGCTTGCTGACCAACGAAACGCCCGGCTCGTAACCGCCCTCTCCAAACGACCTGGCCAACGGAATATACCAAGGGCCACCGTCTCCATAAGCTGCACAGGCGACAAATCCGCCGGGCCTCAGTTCCTGAGCTCCCAACTGATATTCCACAAAAGTCTCGGCTGGAAGAGTGATCACGGAACCTTTGTTGATGTCCAACCGGCCCAGAAGGATCGGGCTTGGCGATTGCAATCTTTTGAGCCATCCACAGAACATGGCATTGCGATGACGCATTGTCGTCGTGTTTTTCGAGTCCGCAACAGTGGCTTCAAGTTTGTCGTAGTCAAAATCTTCGTTGGCCTGAAAGCGGTGTGCCAAAGTCTTCCAGCCAATCGACTGGATCGTTTCCAGGCTGGAATCGGCGGCTTTATCGGCCTCCACCATGCCTTGATGCATTCTGCCCACCAGAACTGGCCGATTTTCATGAGAGCCGTCATTGTATTTCCCAGCCGTCACATTTCCTGCACAGCCCGTGAAATAAACGTGCAATACACCGGGTTCGTCCTTGTCACGCTGGGCACGGGCCAGACCAACAAAATCGCTCGAAACGCGACCGTCGCCATAATAGCTCATCGGATGGGTGGCATAGAAATACAATCGGGCCAGAGTCTTCCCACCGCTCGCAAAAGTAACCGATTTCAATTGAGGATCAATCACCCCTTCAGCCGCTGCACGAGCCTTGGGATCGGTCGTAGAACTGGTCCGGCTATAAAGAATTTTCCCGTCCGGACCAACCACTCGCCGGGCTGAAGCCACCTGGCTGACCCGACCCTGGCCCAGTCCCACTTGATCCACTGGTCTTCCATCGTTGGATGCGGCCCTGACAGCCTCAGAGGTGCGTTTGATCAGATTCGCGAAATAGACTTCATCGTAAGTCTGGCCAGACGCATTGTATTTCTTTAGCAGTGTATTTGCATAAGGCTCGCAAAAAGGTGCATTGTGTTGATGCACACTGTGCAGGCTGACACGATCGGGGGTGGTATGGGCCGCTGAGGCGATGGCATCTCTGATTTGAAAATAAGCATTGTTACAAATGCCAGTCCAGTCAATTGCAGCCAGAACAATCGGAGCGTCATTCCCTTGAATGATCACACCGCG
>CAMBZY010000376.1 GCA_945872325.1 Candidatus Kuenenia stuttgartensis
GGCGAAATGCTTCGGGCATCAAGGCCAGATTTTCAGGACTTGGAGCAAGCAGCCAAAGCACAATGCACGACGCCCCCAAAGGCTCGCGTGTGATCGCCTCAACGGCTTCAGGTACAAGATCTTTGAATGATCGGGCATATCCAAATTGATCGTCGCCCGGTTGACCCGCCATGGAAAGGCTTTGATTTACCCCCTCCCCCAACGACTGGCGAACGCCCACACTTTCTGAAAGCCCTGCAATGATCGGAGGGATGGCCATGCCGCCGGGAATGTTTGGCATACCCGGAATGTTCATGGGATTGCGATTTGATCTTGGATTTTTCGGAACGGATTCCACTGCAGCTTCCGTGATCTGTGCAGGGGCTGGAAAGACTCCATCCCAGTTCGGGTCAAGCCTTCGAATCCGGGTCTCAAGCGGTGGGTGCGTTGCCATCGGCGAACTGGCGAACATTCGCTTGATCGAATCTCCAAAAAACATGTGAGCTGTT
This sequence comes from Candidatus Kuenenia stuttgartensis, assembly GCA_945872325.1. Lineage (GTDB taxonomy): Bacteria > Planctomycetota > Planctomycetia > Isosphaerales > Isosphaeraceae > QWQI01. Next base: position 489 of record CAMBZY010000376.1, read on the forward strand.
TCAAGTGCTTCTGGTGATTGAACTTGAGCATGGTTGGCCCAACCTCCAATCGCTTTCAGGGCTCCGGCAATTCCATCGGGATTTCTCGTAAACTGAACCGCTGAGGCATCCGCCAGAAACTCTCGTTGGCGTGACAATGCAGCCTGAATAAGACGGCCCAGAAAATAGCCTAGATAACCAAGGATAAACAGGGCGATGGCGATCAGATAAACCGCCGCCATGGGGTTGCCTTTGCTGTCCTTATCGCTGTCGCTGCTGGACCGACGGGATGAGGTGTAGGAAACGTTGCTGAGGAGCCTCAGAATTGTCCGGCCCATGATGCCGAGAAAGAGCAGGCCGTAGAGGACACCAATGATGCGAATATTTAGTCGCATATCACCGTTCAGGATATGGCTGAACTCGTGGGCGATCACGCCTTGAAGCTGGTCTCGAGAAAGAGTCTGGAGTGTTCCTCTGGTGACACCAATCACGGCATCGGTTGGTTTATGGCCAGCCGCGAAGGCATTGATGCCCTCCTCGTTATCCATGATATAAACGGGCGGAACCGGTACTCCGGAGGCGAGAGCCATTTCTTCCACGATATTGAGCAGGCGTTTTTCGAGAGGATCCTTGATATCCTGAGCTTCGATCAGACGTCCACCCAAAGATTCGGCGATGACCGACCCGCCTGACGAAAGGGCCACCGTTTTACCAAGGCTGGCCAGGCCGATGATTCCGCCGGTCCCAAGTGTGGTTGCCGCGATAATCGCATAAAGCTCAGATAACTGATCTGGCGAGAAGCTTCGCGCCGTGAGCGGAACGGTTCCGTCCGAATTTTTGGAAGCTGAGGTGAAGAGCCCCACCGCGACCAGATTCAGGCTCACGACAACTGCAATAACGGCCATTCCGAAGAACCAGACAAGGCGTCTGGAATTCTTGCGAGCCAGGTCCTGTTGTTCGAAAAATGAGGTGGGTCCACCTGTGGACATGGATTCACCAAGACCTGTGAAATAAGGAATCGAGGATCATTTTTGGGGAATGAGGCGTTCAATCAGTGAACGCCTCATTTTTTTGTTTTACCGATCACTATTCAAGAGCGGCGTTGATCGCGCCCTAACTCTATTTAGAACTTGATCTTGGGGGCTTCTTTGACGGCTTCGCTTTCGACTTGGAAAAGCTCGGCTGGGAAGAAGCCAAACATGCCAGCGAAGATCACGTTCGGGAAGACTTCACGCTTTGTGTTGTAAGCTGTTACGGCATCGTTGAAGGCTTGACGGGCGAACGAGACCTTGTTTTCGGTCGAGGTCAGCTCTTCTTGAAGTTGCAGCATATTGGTGTTGGCTTTGAGGTCTGGATAGGCTTCGCTCAGAGCAAACATGCGGCCCAGGGCTCCACCAAGCTGGCCTTCTGCCTGATTCAACTTCTGCATGGCGTTCGGATCACCAGGATTTGCGGAAGCCTGCTGGCCAGCACTCATGGCCCGGTTCCGCGCTTCGATCACTTCGTTGAGCGTGCCTTTTTCGTGAGCCATGTAGCCCTTGACGGCTTCTACGAGGTTCGGAATCAGGTCGTATCGGCGCTTGAGCTGAACATCAATCTGGCTGTAAGCATTCTTGTAACGGTTTCTGAGTGTCACAAGGCCGTTATAGATTCCTGCAATGAACATCGCAAGCAGGACGATCACGCCTACGATCACTCCAAGCACAACAAGCATAGATTGCATGGCCAGATACCTTTCCCTGAGAGAATTCCGCCTGTAAGCCGGGCCTACAGATAAGTGGAAACTTGAGTGGTGTGACCAAGAACGTGGCGGATCAAGGACTGACGAGACCGGTTCTTAAGTCATAAGATAGTATTCAGGATAGCGGGTAAATTATTATACCGCAAGGGAATTAAATCGGAAAAATTATGAGTGGCAAGCCACGGTCAGGGTTAAAAATGCGTGAGGAGGGAGTCGAACCCTCACACCTCTCGGTACTGGAACCTAAATCCAGCGCGTCTGCCAGTTCCGCCACCCACGCATTGATGACCCTAATATATCTAACTATTGGAGACTTTGCAAACCCAAATCTTCATGGTTTTTGCATAATTTATAGAGCGACCCACTCCGAAAAATTATTGGGATCGTTGAAAAGTTCAAGTGGCCAATCGCTCTGACACCTGCTACGATCATGACGAATCGGTCATAGGTGAAGATGCACTCGCCCGTGATCGACATCTCATCAAGCCTGGCAGAAGTTCATTCTGCTACCTCCTATCAATCGTCTACTATCGCTGGTTTCAAATGCAGGGGAATGCACATATCATGATCACAAGACGCTCAGTGATGGCCCTTGGCCTCATCGGATTAAGCCTCACGTTGAGCCATGCCGCCGACGATGCCGTCAAGGCTCTTGAAGGCAAATGGGCTACAGACAGCTCGGCAGGTATCAGTGCTGAATGGACTTTTAAAGGCGACAAACTGGAAGCCGATGTCAACGGCAACCTTTACAAAGCCGATTTCAAGCTGGATCCAGCAGCCAAGCCTCATGCGAGCATGGATCTGGAAATCACCGACAGCCCGGATGGCAATGGCACAAAGCGTGCTGGCAAAGCGATTTATAAGGTTGACGGCGACAAACTGCAGATTTGCGTTTCATTGCCAGGTCAGGATCGCCCATCAGAATTCGCCAATATCGACGAAGTTCAGTACAAGTTTGAGCTTAAGAAGAAGAAATAAGTCGAAGACGAACTTGTCGTTGACCTGAAAGTCTCAAAGCCAACTCATTAACAGTTTTGTTTTTGAGTTGGTGTAATTTTTATGGGTTATACCGGATTGTCGGGTTGTCCATAAAACATGTTTTAAATTCGTTTTAAGCACCAACGGTGCGGCCCATACCAGCCAAGGCCAGCGGCCTTGGTCAAGAGGATGAAAATAAGAAGTCCTACCTGATTCCCCTTACCGCCCGGACTCAGGATCTTTTGGTCCTGAGTCCGGGCGGTAAGGGGAGGGTAAGAAATTAATTCTTGTTGGCTGACGCGTGCCTAGGGCCCCCTCAAGCCTTATAAATGGGGTAGTTTGCTATGGAGTCCGGTCCGGAGCCCAAAAGATTACTGGTTCAGGGTTTATGGATGTCCAGAGGACATGCCTATTAATAGATGTCTCCTCCGGAGCCCAAAAGATTACTGGTTTAGGGTTTATGGATGTCCAGAGGGCATGCCTATTGACGCCCGCATACCCAACAATCTTGACTTGACGGAGCACTAGGGCGTTGCCCAAGGCTGGTATGGGTCGGGCCTTTGGCCCTAAAACCTGATCTCATTGAATACCACCACCCCGGAATCCGGTATGAGCCATGACAAGTTATATCCCCTGGCATGGCGGGCTTTAGCTTTTCTGAGTGATATTTATGGTTTAGGAACAGGCAGAAAATAACTTCCGCTTTTTAGGCCAGTCGTAGCCAAGCACAACTTGGCTGTTATCTAGCCGGTCTTGGCGATAGCCCCGGTTGTTTATCTTCCGCGAACCAGAGGCTAGATTCATACATCCCGGTTATTTATCTTTCGCGAACCGGGGGCTAGCGTCCTCGTTATTACGCATAAGTCTGTTTGGTCTTGACTTTTTTAGGGATCGGGTATCTATTGGCCAAGTAAATCGGGTTAGCGTCACCTGTGTCGAAGGATCGGCTCGCATGATTACATGGATTGACGAAGAACTCAAAGGCCTTGACCTC
>CAMBZY010000377.1 GCA_945872325.1 Candidatus Kuenenia stuttgartensis
CCGAACTAAAGAGCAGGGCCCCCTCAGCCTCTTTCCACCCAGCCATCTCTTTGGCCAGCGTCTCATGGGCGGTGGTCCATCCGCTCACAGCAGGGCTCGAACCTGCGCCGGATCCATAAAGTGCGGCCGCCTCAATTCCAGCCAGATGCAGTCGCGGATCATGCCTGAGGGCCAGATAATCGTTCGAAGAAAAGTCGCGGGCCCGCTCCACAGGCCTGACCCTGAGCTTCCGGATCAGAGAACGGTCACGGCGGTCGGCCAAAGCCTCATCAAGCCAGTCCATCACCTTTGGTCTCTCCTTTTTTTCCGAACGACGATTGTTTGGAGTATAACCACCAGGAAGGGCAGGGCGATGAAACTTTTTACGAAGCCAGGCATTCCGCTTTGAATCTCAAGTCAAGAAGGTAACAGAGTCGCTCTCATCCCATGCAGAACAAAGCTTTTGGAACAATACGAAATGCCTTTCGTTGCAAATGGTTCGGAAGTCGATTAAATAGTATGTTTAGCAAGCTGGTTGATCCGCTCTCGGCTTTTCCTTTGGATATTCCAAATCGAACCATCTCCCTCAGAACAAGTCATGAAGAAATCCATCAACACCCGCCGAAGATTCCTGCGAAGTGGCGTTGCGGCATGCAGCACGTCCATGTTCATGATACCGCAACTCGCTTGCCTGGCTGGGCCTCAGCAGGTCAACGAAGAGGATCGTCCCGTGCGATTTGGTGTGATGACCGATATCCACAAAGATATCATGCACGACGCGGATGAACGATTGAGTGTTTTTGTCGACCGAATGAACAAGTTGAAACCCGATTTTGTGATTCAGTTGGGAGACTTCTGCATCCCGATTCCTGAGAATCAAGGCTTTCTGGAGATCTGGAATCGGTTTAACGGACCTCGTCATCATGTTCTGGGCAACCACGACATGGACGGGGATGGCAAACATCGACCTGACAAGGCCTATGCCTTCACTTCGGAAGAGACCATGGCATTTCTGGGAATGAAAAAACGCTACGATTCATTCGATGTGCATGGAATTCATTTCATCATTCTGGACGGCAACGAGAAGGGGCCTGGGCAAACTCCCTATTACCGATACGTTTTAGAGGAACAGGCAGAATGGTTGCGTCAGGATCTGGAGGCCACACAAAGGCCCACCATCGTCTTCATCCACCAAGGCCTGGAACGTGAAACTGCGAGCGTGGCCAATCAGGCCTCGATCCGATCGATTCTCGAACAACCCAAACTCAAAAACGGTCAAAACAAGGTCATTGCCTGTTTCTCCGGCCACCATCATCGCGACTACGTAAATCAGATCCAGGGAATCCTTTACCCGCAGATCAACAGCATGTCCTATCACTGGCTGGGAGCGGACTTTATCCACAACAGCTATGCTCCGGAGATCATGAAAAAACACCCTGATATCAAATACACCGTACCCTATAAAGATCCGATCTTCGCGCTGGTGACTCTCGATCGTCAGCGTGGTTTTATGCAGATCGAAGGAGTCAAAAGCGAGTTTGTGGGCCCTTCGCCTTGGGAATTAGGGGCGTCGCGAAAGAAATTCGATGCTGCGACATTGTCCGCAAATGTCTCGGACAGGAAATTGCCAATTATAGGAACAGGCAGGAATTAAATTCCACTTTTTAGCGAACCGTAGACAAACACACTGCGGCTGCTGTCTAGCCGGGCTTGGCGCTAGCCCCGGTTGGTTTTCTAATTCGCCGAAACCGGGGGCTAGCGCCCTGCGGCTAGATTCAAACGCCGAAACCATGGGCTAGCGAGGGCCAGCGGCCCTCGTCAGTTGTTCAAACCGAAAAATGATTTGAGGGCTGAAAGCCCGATCCCTCTCACGTCACGACTCAGGAAACCATATGCGAATGGGGCGGGCTTTCAGCCGTTGTTTCGCATAGCGAAGCCAGCGGCCTTTGGCCCTAAAACCAGATCACATTCAATACCATCACTCTGCAATCCGGTATGAGCCAAAATGAATTCTGCAAGAATCGCTCCAGAAGTGGGGGCTAGCCAAACCTGCCTCCAATCGTGTTCACTATAGAAGATGCTTTTCAGGCACAACACATCAAAAACGAATCCGCTCCGAAACCAATCGCCTTCAAATGACCGGCTGACTGCAAGGCGAACAACGTTCCACGTTCTTCCATGGAGTTCCGCACCAAATGCTCAAATATGCACTCTGGGCCTTGCTTCTGACCGGTATGGCTGCCACATCGGCTCATGCTGATCTGCACGCCTATGTCAAACAAACTGACGATTCGTTCCAGTGGGAACAAGAAAAAGAAACCAGCGTCTTTGGGGTCAAAATTCACACCCTCAAAATGCACTCCCAAAAATGGCAGGGCATCGTCTGGAAGCACCGCCTCGAAATTATCGAGCCTGCTGAAGGTGTGATCGATCACCCTGAAACCGCCATTCTCTTCATCGGCGGCGGTTCCGTCGGCGACACCCCACGCGACGGCGATCGCCTTGTCGCCATGTCGCTCGCCAAAGCCGCCCGTGCCCGCGTGGCCATCTTGAACCACGTCCCCAACCAGCCACTGATGGGCGACCGCAAGGAAGATGCCCTGATCGTGGAAACCTTTATCCAGTATCTCAATACCAAGGATCTCACCTGGCCTCTCCTGTTCCCGATGGCCAAATCCGCCGTCCGTGCCATGGACGCCACCACCGAGTGGGCCAAAAAGAACAGCAAGCCTGAAATCAAGCACTTCGTCGTCTCAGGCGCCAGCAAACGCGGCTGGACCACCTGGCTCTCAGGTGCTGCCGACCCACGCGTCATCGCCATCGCTCCGATGGTCATCGACACCCTCAACCTCGGCAACCAGGGCGACAACCAACTCAAAGTCTGGGGCAAATACAGCGAGCAGATTCACGACTATGTCGAACGTGGAATCATGCAAGCCTCCAAAACAGCCCAGGGCGAAGTCCTCTGGAGAATGGTCGACCCGTTCACCTACCGTGATGGCAACCTGGCCAAGATCCCCAAAGTTCTCGTCCACGGTACAAACGACCCTTACTGGACCCAGGACGCCTCACGCCTCTATTTCGGCGACCTCAAAGGCCAGAAAACCATCTGCTACCTGCCGAACGCCGGTCACGGCCTCGACAAGAATCGCGAATGGGCCCTGAACACCGTTTCCGGACTCTATCGTCTGGCTGTCACTGGCCGCAAGCTGCCTGAAATCTCCTGGGATCTGCTTGAAAACCCAGATGCAACTACCTACGGTATTGCTGTTTCTGCAAACCCAAAGCCTGTGGCAATCAAAGCCTGGGTGGCCACATCAAAGAATCGCGACATTCGCAAGGCCAAGTGGGAACAAGCTGCCGTTACGATTGAAGAGAAGGACGGCAAGCAGGTCGTTCAGCGTACACGTCCCAAGACCGGCGTGGAAGTGATGATGCTTGACCTGACCTACGAAGTGGACGGCCTGACCTGCCACTATTCTACCCAAATTGCCGAGTCGGACCGGACAGAAGTTCCGCCCGCTCTCCAGCAAATCCCCAACGTCAAGGCCGCCTCCAGATGATTGGGATCTGATTCTGGTCATCAGAATCGATTGAAGATCAAGAGACGAAGGTTCGGGTGTCTGAACGGCCCCGGACCTTTTTTCTATGGTTCCGGTTTGATATGGAATTTTAAAGGAAAGGTCGTGATTCATGGATTCTCCTGTCGAGATCATCCAGTCCATTCAAAAAGCGTTTGCCAACGTCGCCCGAGGCTCGATCACTCTGCATCAAGCCGAAATCATCGACAGTGATGGTTCGGAACTGGATCAGCAAAAAGCCCGATTGCTTGACCAGGAAACGAGTTGGGATCAAGTCCCCGACTCCAGCCTGGAAGAATGCACTTCGGCCCTTTGCCATCTCGACCCTGAAAGCTGGAGATACTACCTGCCAGCGTATCTCATCTGGTCGATTCGAAATTATCAGCACAGCGATTCGATCATGATCGACTTCACCATCTACAGCCTTAAACCATCTGAAGACGATGACTTACTGACCCAGTACGATATGACCCGATATCGTCTGCTGGATCATGACCAGTCCACAGCCGTTTACCATTTCCTGGATTTCATGGCGGAACAGGATGAGTTTGTCGATGCCGTAGCCGCCGACGAAGCCATCACATCCTACTGGCATGAGTTCGGCCCTGATTCGGACGA
>CAMBZY010000378.1 GCA_945872325.1 Candidatus Kuenenia stuttgartensis
ACGTTAAATTGATTGACCTCGGACTTGCCTTGTTTCGCAACTCGGAAATCACAGACGAAACATACACAGAAAGCATCCATATCATCGGCTCGCTTGATTATCTCGCACCAGAGCAAGCTCGCGACGCCCATTCCGCAGATATCCGGGCCGACATCTACAGCCTCGGTTGCACGCTTTGTAAACTATTGACAGGTAAAGCACCTTTCGAGAGAGAAAAAGAACGCCACGCCCTCCAGAAAATTATGGCCCATTCCATGGACCAATTCCCTGATTTAAACCAATGGGATCGTGACATTCCTGCCTCATTCTCGAACCTCTTAATTCAAATGTGTGCCAAAAAACCTGAGGATCGATTTTCATCAGCAAAATCAATTGCCAAAAAGCTCAAACCATTCAGCACTGGTAGCAATCTTTCCAAACTTTATCAAAACCATTTAGAAATCGCGAATAAACCAATAACAAACCACACAACTCAAGATTACATCTACCGAAATCATAGCAGATCAACTTTAAAATCAAGAAGAAATCTCCTGATAGGTTCTGTAGCTGGAATATCAGCAGTCAGTCTTGCTTTTACATCGCCTTGGAAAACCATTCGGGAATCACTTTTAAAACAGCTGACTTCCGATCCACCAAACGAATTCCTTTTCGCACCAAAGCCTCAAAGATGGCTTGATCCTCACAGTTTATTCGTGCTGGACGGCGGAGTCCCGACACTGCATGTCATTGATCCCGACAAGAATTTCGAAATCTCTGGTATTAACCCGCCTTTGATAGGCTGGAACCTTGCCGTTACAAGGTCAGGAAAATTGTTCATCGGCAGCTCATCAGGCGAAATTGGTCTGGTGGATCTTACAACAAACACAGGGAAGTATTACGACAACCTGCGTATCGACCTGAATTCAAATCATCCTGCTGGCCGAGGCACTGGTGGGATGTTTTATTATGACTCGAAATCACTTTACGTTTCAGGTATAAATTCAGGCAGGCTTTATAAAATCAACACAAATACAATGCAATTCGACGAATCTTTTGGTGAAGGTGGCTTTACTACGATCGGTCAGAGTCTCAACGGAATTGCCTGCGACCGCTCCGGAAATATCTATACGGCCTACATCAAAGGTGTTGCCAAAATCAGTCCTGACGGAAAGACTGTCCAGAGAGATTTTATTAACGACCTCCCGATGGCTCCCTTAAGCTTGGCCATTCATGAGGATGCGGATCGCAAAATTTACGTTGCATACGACAATCTTGTCAGTTGCTACTTACTATCGGGGAAAATATTAAAACGAAACTATATCAAAAGAAATTATGAAATCAGCAATATCCTGATCGACCAGAGTCTTAATCTGATCTACACCTCCTGCTACTCATTCGTGAAGAATATCGACTGTTTTCTCATCAGCAGCCGGGCCATTGAATACAAATCCATCGAGAATGTCGGATTAAACCTGGCGCAAATGGCTCTGCCTGTACCAGATTAATTCCCAACACACTTCATAATTTTAATGAATTCAAATTTAAGTCAAACCAGCCGAACCTAACGCCAAGACCGGCTAGACAACAGCCGCAGTTTGATTGGCCACGGTTCGCTTGTTTCGTAATTGCGACGAAACCGTTGGCTATCTCACTGAGGGTAGCTTATCAGACGCAGAGTGCTAGCCCTCGCCAATCGTGAGCAATTGGCATACAATTACTCTAAGAAGCTCAGCTTCACCACCATCCCCCAATCTTAAACGAGGTGATTTCGGTGCGATGCAGCCAGTGTGATCGAATCGTCTCGAAAGGTTGTGTTGGCCGATTGCCAAACAGTACCCTCGCTTTTGGATGGTGCAGAGGATGCCTGGAAGTGGCTGGTGGAGTCACGATCGAGATCAGTCCTAGAGTCAATCTATTCGGCCAGAACGGTCGGGTCGTGGTCCCAATGGGTGGGACATCATGGGATTCAACGGTGGCAAGATCCAAACAGAGAATGTTTGCCATGTCCATGCTCTCAGCCGTATTGGGATTCTGGGGATTCACCATGACCCTGACCGGCTTCCTGAGAACCGACGAACCCACTCCAGCAAACCCACTGGGAAATGGTTCCTCAATCCTACTGGTCGTCGGTGGTGGTGGACTGATGGGTACCGCAGCTGGCCTGATTCTGAGTGTCTGGCGAACCAAACGCAATCTTAGGCGCCCCAGATCCATCCCACATATTTCCCGAATCGTTCATCCAGCAAATGCGCTGGCATTGGCGGGTTTAGTTGCCATTGGAGTGGCCGTTTTTGTATCCGATTCGAAAATCTCAGCCTATTCAGTGATTTTTGCAATACCATGCTTCGTAGGAAGCTGGTACTGGCTGAGCCGTAAACGACCCGTCAAATCTGGAATCGTCAATTCGGAACAAAAACCCATCGAAGTTTAAATAAGAGCCGCAATTAAACAATATTTCCAGGGAACATAGACCACACCAGGCAAACTAACCCGCCGCGCAATCAAGGGCGAGCGCCCCAGAAGTCATGCTGTTGTATGCAACACATTGATTTACAAGTAGTTATATTTACCTGATCAATCACTAATGCGGCCCTTGCTCGCGCTGCGGGTTAGTTTGGCTGGCAAACATACCATCTGCGAACGTCTGGAGTATACGATTGAATCTCTCACAAACGAAAAACACCAGCAAAGGAATAGACTCCTTGCTGGTGCTATGAATCTTAATGAAATCGGCCTGGAGTTTATTCAATTGTTGAGCTTTTCACGTTGCCTCGCCAGGTGCCTTCGTTCGACTTCTCCAGATCCTGAACCGGCATCAATCGAACTCGCGGAGGCTGACGATCTGACTTCGACTTGGATGAGACTCCAGACCGTGCACTTGGCGTATCTGAGTCGCGGTTTTCCGCAACAGCGGTCTCCGACTGCGATACGTTCTTGATCTTCGACTTCCCACCAGCCGCCTTGTTCTCAAGTGCTGGATCCGATTCGGAAGGTGCCCCAAGCTGATTCACAGGCACCAGGTCGGCATCGGCCAACTCAATCTTCGAAGTCTTGCCGCTCCGGGCTTTCGGAATCATCAGGCCATCCTGAGCATTTTCCGAGGCTGATGAACCGTCCGCAATCTTCCGGAACCGAGTCCCACCATTCCACCCAGCCCCTGAGTTCGGAATGGTTCGCAATGGGGCATCCGTCATGGCATCGACCATCGCCAATGAGCCAACTGGAGGTAGACCCGATGTGTTCGGATCAGTCACTCCCAGAATACCCGGAGGAGGTATCGTGATTTCATCGTCGCCCTGAGCTCGCACAGATCGTTGCGGCGACCTTCGTTTTGTGCCGTCATTCTGGGCCAGCATCTGGCCTTTATCAAAGCCCTGGAGCTGTCGCTTGTACATCCGCCCCATATCATTGCGGGCCAGCAGCGAGTGAATCGACTTCGGAGTCGCATACAGACCACGCTTTCCACCCACCACCGCCATGTCGCAAACGCCTGCCACATAACCGTCCATCGTGTAAAGCCCGCCGCCACTTCGACCTTGGATCGGCTCGTGAAGGCACTCGACGGCTTCGTAAGGCTGACGATTGAGCAGCATACGCGACTCCGGATTCACCACCTCAGTGTTCCAGACTGTCGCATCCTTACCGCCTGAACACCCGGCCGTAAACATCATCATTTTCGGCGAAGGTTTCCAGTTCTCAGGCACCACCGGGCTGGCTGGCAGCTTGTAACCCGGGGCGATCGCGATTAGTCCGACATCGGTCTGGAAGTCATAGTCAATCACCCGGGCCGGAATATTCTTCACAGAAGTCGTAACAGTCTGACCATTCGGGCCTGTCAATTTCCCATCAAACAGGTCGACGGTCACTTGTCGGGGGAATTCGCCGGGCTTGAATTGATTCCGGGCATTATCGATCTTAAAAATGTGTGCACAGGTCAGAATAATCGAATGTTCGTCGGTGGATTCAATCACCGTTCCTGATCCAAAACCCATCACTCCGCCCCCATGCACCACAATTCTAACCACGGTCTGCCAGGGCTTGGGGTGGGCGGCTTCTTTGGCTGAATCTTCAGTCTCGCCAGGTTCGCCGTAATGTTCAGGCTGATTTTGGGAGCTCTGAAGACCGTCGTTATTTTCTGGAATATCGTTCTCAACCAGGCT
>CAMBZY010000379.1 GCA_945872325.1 Candidatus Kuenenia stuttgartensis
AGAGGCTCACCACACCCTCGAATTCGAGCAGGGGCCAGTGGCCGAGCGTTACGCTCTGGACCTGGCCAGCTGGATCAAAGGGCTGAGCTAAAGCCTTACCTGGGAAGGATCATCAGGTTGTCGCGGTGAACCACTTCATCATAAACAGCGCTGGCTTGAAGGGCAGAACGCAGCTGATCGGTCTTGAGACCTTTGATACGGCGGGTATCGTCGGCGGTATAGTTGGCTAAGCCACGGGCGAATTCGACGCCATGATGGTCAGAAATTGTTATAACATCGCCTTTTTCGAAGTCACCTTCGACTTCGCTGATGCCGATTGCCAACAAGCTCCCGCCGTTCTGGATCAAAGCCAGTTTCGCGCCTTCGTCGACACGAATGGATCCTTTCGGGCGGGCAGTGAGTCCAATCCAGCGTTGGCGAGCCGCTCGGGTCTGACCTTCTGCCAGAATCAAAGTGCCCACATCTGAGCATCCCATAATGGTGGTTAAAGGATTTGCACGCTTTCCACTTGCGATAATCACGTTACCACCGGAGTGGGTCACAAGCCGAGCGGAAGCGAGTTTACTGCCCATTCCGCCCGTACCGAGGCTGGAGCGGCTGTCGGTGACAAGCCCGAGAGCATCGTCGTCGAGCCGGGCGATCAGGGACAGAGGTTCGCCAAAACCCTGGCCGTCGGGCAGGGGGCGGCAAAGCCCATCGACGCTGGAAAGGATTACAAGAAGTTCAGCCTGAATCAGGTTTGAGACCATGGCGGCAAGTTGGTCGTTATCGCCGAACTTGATTTCGTCGACACTGACGGTGTCGTTTTCGTTGATGATTGGGACGGCTTGAAAGTCGAAAAGAGCGTGGATGGTGTTACGCATATTGAGGTAGCGTACACGACTGTCGAAGTCGGAGTGGGTGAGGAGAATCTGGGCAGCATGATAGCCGTGTGATTTGAACGCATCTTCATATGCTCTCATCAGATAAGTCTGACCGATAGCGGCAGCGGCTTGAATCGAGGGCAAATCCTGAGGCCGTTTTTTAAGGCCAAGCTGGCCCATCCCGGCACCCACTGCTCCAGAGCTGACAAGTGCGACACGGCGGCCGGACTTTTTGATCGCGACAATTTCGTCAGCCAGGTGTCTTACACGGTCGTGATCGAGGGTCCCGTCGGGGCCAGCCAGAACGTTGGATCCGACTTTGACAACCCAAGTTCGCGAAGAATGAATGACTTCGGCACGGACCAAGTCGTTGGACATTGAGAGAGGCATCCTTGAAGCAGCGATCGGCAGACAAGTCACCGAAGAGATCGGCGAACAGTTGATTCCTTGATTCATCGTAATATAGCAATTACAGGGAATCTTGAAATGGTAGTTTACGATCAGGTAGAGGGGTACCACGAGTATTCTTTGATCCATTTCACGGCAACTTCGGTATAAACAATTAAATCTTTCAGTTTTTCCGATTTTAATAAATAAGCACGTTCGTTGCAGGTTTCCAGGATATTGGCTTGAAATAATTCATAACTTTGAATCATTGAGCTTGCGTCAGGCATAGCTTTTTTTCGTGACTCGATGGAATGCGAATACAGAAATTGCCTTACAATGATAATGACCTGATTCGGATCATTATTGTGGGCAGGTACATCTTGGCCTGCAATATCGCTTAACGTTTTTTGAAACTGATAGGGCAAATTGTCTAACACCAGGAGTTTTTTCTTCTTCTGTTCTGAATCCCCATAACTTAGACATCCCCAGAACAGGCCACATTCAAATGGCATGTTAAATCTTGGTACCTCGTCCTTTTTTACCTCAACCCGCGAAATATCATGGATCCCTAATCGACTTTCACCAATAATCTTGATAATTTTCTGTAGCCGATTCTCTCCTGAATCCATGGTTTCAAGAGCTGATCGTGCAACAAAACCAGAACTATGAATCGCGAAAACAATCGCTTGTAATAAATCGCGGTATTCTGAGTCGAACGGGCAGTTGATAAAAACCGAATCTTCAAACTTAAATTTAGCTCTGGCCATGAACAGCCGATCTTAGCTTTTGAGTTTCGATTTCAGGATCGCAAGTCTTACGACTTCACGGATCGTTTCTTGACTGATAGACGACTTCAATGGTGTATCTAAAATGACTAAGGGAGATAATTTAGGCTTCCTCTTCTTCGTCCATTGTTTCAGGGGATGGCCAGAATTAGTACGGTCCGTCGATTTTGAAGACACGACCGGATTGGTGTCCAAATTTAAACGTCTTCGCATTGCAATATCCTTTTTTAGCAAGTGAACTGTAAATTATAGTATCTATAAATACAAACAATGTCAAGAACACTCAAAACAGTGCTATTGACATTGTTAAATGTACAGTGATTAAGAAAACATTATTTGGCGTTTGAAACCGTATTGGGCGTAACGTCTGCAAGTGATGGCTTTTGAACGGGTAGCCGGAGCGAAGAAGCCGCGGATCGCTGGGCTGGCAGAGAAACGGAGGCAGGGAACAGGCCAACAACGACTGTGCCGATGAGGCAGCCAAGAATCGAGGCTTTCAGCGGCCATGGGGTCATGACCGTGACTGGCGAATTGATCGCAGCAGGTTCGTCAGACGATTTCAGGTACATGGCGACCACAACCCTGAGGTAATAAAACACACCAACGGCAGCATTAAGGGCCGCAAAGATTGCAAGATACGTCAGCATGCGATCGGATTCACGACTGGCGACACTGAACAATGCGGAGAAGACGTAGAACTTGCCCCAGAAGCCAACCAGAGGAGGGATCCCGGCAAGGCTGAACAGGAAGATGGCCAGAAAGAAGGCTTCAACAGGTCGAGTTTTGCCTAGTCCAGCAAGGTCGTCGATGGTTTCCACAGGACGTTCAGCCGTATTCAGGGCGATCAGCACACCAATCGCGCCGAGTGTCATTAATCCATAGGCAGCAAGGTAATAGAGGATTCCAAAAGTGCCAAGTAGGGGGTCGGACACTGCGGCCCCGACAGCGCCTTCCTGACGGATCGAGGCGATAAAGCCTAACATCAGGAAACCGCTATGAGCGATCGAGGAATAGGCCAGTAGCCGGCGTATGTTGGTTTGAAGAAGTGCCATGGAATTGCCTACCAGAAGAGTGGCTGCTGCAATCAAGGCAAAAAAAATGAGCAGACGATCGCCGACAAAGTCGGTCATATTGGAATTATAGAAGTGACCGTAAACCGGTGAAATCACGCGGGCAAGTGCCAGGAAACCAACCGTTTTAGGGAACCATGAGAGAATGGCCGTAGTGGCGTAAGGGCTGGCCTCATAAACGTCAGGTGCATAGAAATGCATCGGTACGGCGGTGACCCTGTAGGCGATTCCGATGAAGATCATAAAAGCTGCGATAAGTGCGAATTTATTGTCAGGCACATTCACCAGACCTGAGTGAAAGACCGTGGCGATCGCTTTGATCTGGGTGATCCCAAGCTGACCGTAGAGAAAAGCGATTCCGTACAGGAAAAAGGCGGAAGCAAACACGCTGAGGAAAAAGTATTTTGTTGCAGCTTCAAGAGTTGTGGGATTACGGCGAGAGAGATAGAGAAGCAGGTAGGTGGGCATGCTGACCAGCTCAAGGCCCAGAAAAAGTACGACCAGATCATTCGATCCAGCCACAATCATCGCGCCTGATTGCAAAAACAGAAATGATCCAAAATACTCGGGGGCACGAGAGTCGTCAACTTGATCGTGCATCAGGCCAAGAATGATCAACGAGACAATTAAAAGTGCAATCCGAACGTTTACCGAGAAGGCGTCGTTGATGAAAACAGAAGCAACTTCATCGGTCACCGTAGTGAACGTAATCGCCCATGCCAAAGCTGACCCGACAATGGCAGCCAGTGTCAATCGAGCCCAAAAAACTCGACTCTTTGCAAGAAATGCACCGGCGGTCATGATGGCGACGGCCGCACCCAGGAGAACCAGTTCCGGCGCCATCGCGGTTAGCGAACTCACGGTGGATTGATAGGCGTCTGTGGTCGGCATGGGTCGTTGAGTCTCGGAAAAATTCAGTCGAGTGTGGTGTGATGAAAGATCAGTTTACGTCAGGCTTAATCCCAAAATCAGTGGGCTGAAGCCTTGGCTGAAGGTTGCGAAGCAGGTGCGGCG
>CAMBZY010000380.1 GCA_945872325.1 Candidatus Kuenenia stuttgartensis
GAAAAGGATACGGCTGAGGGGTCTCTTGCTGAGATAATCCTGAATATTCCAGACAATCGGGACATTTCCTGGGACAACCATCAGGCTCATCAATTGCATTTTAAGACCGATGGCATGGACCAGATCAGGCTTTTGGTGGCGAATCTTTCTGCTTGTGGAGATGAAATAGGCAACGAGCGATGGAATCATCAAGATGAATAAAACGAAAGTCTTGAGTTTCCCGATAATCGATCCACGAAATGAAGAATCCCCGATCCGTTCGAGTCGTTTCGGGAACTGGATCAGAGATACATCCGCTCCACAAGCTTTGGCCGAACTGAGAACAGGCCCATCAGAACCTGAGAACAAGACAAGTTTTAAATCTGGTTGATTGGCCTGAAAGCTCCATAGAGTATCGATCAGACAACGCTCCGCACCACCAAGCTGACCAGTCGGACACAGAAAGACAATCTTACGCATATGCATATGGAACCTCTTAATGGAAATATGAAATTAAGAGTTTTGTGGAGCACAAAACCAACGTTGTCTGTCTTCTGATGTCCATCGGACATGTCTATTAATAGATGTCTCCTCCGGAGCCCAAAACCATCGGTTCTTATCTCGTGATGTCCATCGGACATGCCTATTAATAGCTGTCTCCTCCGGAGCCCACAAGAAATATTGACGTTATTCTGATGTCCTTCGGACATGCCTATTAATAGCTGTCTCCTCCGGAGCCCAAAACCATCGATGAATTTTCTTCTGATGTTCTTCGGACATCCCTATTAATACGCGTCTCTTTCAGATCCCATCATTCCGCCTTCCCTGGTTCTCTGACAGACGAGCCTTTCTGCCGCGTGTTTGTATCGCCGATCTCGGCTCTGATCGCATCTGCCTTTTGTTTCAATAACTCGACAACCGACTCTTCAGAGCCCGCCAGATTCTTGGTCTCACCGATATCCTGACGCAAGTTGTATAACGATACCCCTATCTGCTTCTTCGTGTATCCATTCGGCTTGCCTCCGGTAGCACCGGCTTTGCCCTCGATCGAGCCGTAATCGTGCGGGAAATGCAATTTCCAGTCGCCCACCCGAACGGCCTGAAGCTGATTTCCCCAGTAAAAATACAGGGCTTCATGAGGCGTTTTCATCGTGGTATCGCCCATCAGCAAAGGCCGGATGTCAAGACCGTCAATCGGCATGTCCGGAGATGGCTTCCAATCCGGATTCTGAAGCCTCATCAAGGTAGGAAGAATATCAATCGTCATGGCAGGTTCCGTAATCACCGATCCAGGCTTGATCCTGCCCGGCCATTTGGCCACAAACGGAACTCGCACACCACCTTCAAAACTCGTGCCTTTACCTTCTCGCAAAGGCTTTGCGGAACCAGCGTGGTCTCCATAGGTCAGCCATGGCCCGTTATCGCTGGTAAAGATGACGAGCGTATTTTCCTCAAGTTTCAACTCTTTTAAGGTGGCAAGAATCCGCCCAATCCCGCGATCAATCTCCGCGATCACGTCTGCAAATAGCCCTTTACCCGTCTTGTTTTTGCCTTCATCAGAGACATACAGAGGCACGTGAGGCATGGAGTGAGGCAGATAGAGAAAGAAAGGCTCGGATTTGTGACGCTGGATAAAGCTGATGGCGTGGTTTGTATATGAGGTGGTCAAAAGCTTCTGATCAGGGTTCCGGGCGATGATCGACTCACCCTCAATCAAGGGCAGGGCAGGGTATGAGCCTGGCTTGGCCTCTGGATGACGTGGCCACATATCATTCGAATAAGGCAGACCATAATATTCGTCGAACCCGTGTTTTGTCGGCAGAAACTTCGGAAGATGCCCTAAATGCCACTTACCAAATACAGCCGATTTATAGCCAAACTCTTTCAGCCCTTCCGCAATCGTGGTCTCTTTATCGCTGATCCCCGTCTTGGAATTCGGCCCAAGTGCGCCCAGAATTCCCAACCGGTTTGGCAAACAGCCCGTCAAAAGTGCGGTCCGGCTGGCCGAGCAAACGGCCTGAGCCACATAAAAATCCGTGAACCGCACGCCCTGAGCGGCAATCGAGTCGAGGTTGGGGGTCGGTGTCGTGCCTCCATAGCAGCCGAGATCACCATATCCAAGGTCGTCGGCATAAATTAAAACGATATTGGGCCGACCCGGTTTTTTTAGATCGCTGGCCTGTGCCATCACGGATTGGGCGCCAGCCAGAACAGTCACAGCAAATATGAAACGGAGGAAATGCATGATTCAGGCCCGCTGGTTATGATATGGATGATGAGAGAGTTATCATAAACGAGTCAGGGCAGGATTGTCAGTGGTATCCGGGAACGGGTGTTGAATTTTTACGGCCTTGTCTACGATGGCAAATCGAAACACATCTTTGCGGGCACTAGCCAAACGGGCAGTCGGTGTCGTATAATCAGTTAAGTGTAGCCAATCGGCAGGTGCCTGAGGCTCGTTTGAGTTCGATTGATTGAATGTTCGGTTCGTTGTGAATCGATAAGTTGTGGTTTCCGGAAGGTCGGTTGAGGTTTTTAAAAGACGCTCTGTGTCTTTTTCAGTCTCTCAGTAAGGCTTTCGGATTAGAACTTAAGTTTGGGAATGAGTGTTCCATGGGATCAGATCATCAAGAATCCGCATCACCGACGAAACCAGCCTCCACCGCTGTGCTAAAACCAGCCAGCGAACCACGCAGGCTGAATACACGGGCTCTGATCCTGATGCTTCTGATCGTGGGTGTAAGTGTTCCCGGTGTGATCGCCCTGCGATACTGGCAGACATCCGCCCAACGCTCCAGCCTTTTGAAACAGGCCCGCGAATTCTGGACGAAAAAAGATCCAGCCCGGGCCCTGACATATCTGAACCGATATCTGGAACAGGTTCCCCAGTCATCCGATGGACTTGGCCTAAAGGCAGAAATCCTCTCTGAAACAGTGGTTACACCAGAGCAGGCGTCTGCGGCACTGGCGGTAAACGATCAAGCCATTCGGGCCTTGGGCACATCCGCCAATCTGCCGATGAAACGCCGCAGTGTCGAGCTGAACCTGCGGACAGGCAAGTATCAGACCGCCATCACACAGGCTCGCGAAATTCTCGGCGAATCGGTCAACGGAACACCTGGTAAGGATGAGCCAGGCGATTCCAAAACCCATCGTCTGCTGGCACTGGCTATGTATTTAAGTGATAAAGCGGGTCAGGATCAAGCCAATTCCAAGGAAGTCATTCGCCAGTTGGAACTGGCCACCGTGGCTGACCCGAACGATATCGCAACGGCTCTCGACCTGTCACAGGTCTATTCCACAAGGTCTGGCCTTCCAAAGGCTCAGGCGCTGGCTAAGTCCGATGAGATTCTCCAAAGAATTGTGACCACACACCCAAAATCGGTGGAAGTGCGTCTGACTCGATTCAAACTCTTTATGGATAACGACCTTTTAGACCGTGCCCTGAGCGATGCCAAAGCCTCTGTTGAAATTGCGCCTGACAATATTCAGTGCCGGCTTGCATTATCAGAAGTATTAAGAGTTTCAGGAAACCATCTGGGAGCCCTGGCCCAGATCGACTCCATACCGGTTACCGAACGAGACAGGCCGGAAGTCAGGCTGGCCCGGGGGCTTGCGGAGATGACATCGAACAAAATGGACCGGGCCGTCGAGGAATGGAGACAGGGGCTGGTGAAGTCAGGCGGGACCGATGGAGAAACCACCTGGAGACTTGCATTTGTATTATTGAACCTGGGTAGGGTGAGTGAGGCAGAGCCTTTGATTGAGCAGTTCAAGCGATTATCAGGAAGTGCGGAAGCTTCGCCTGAAGCCTTATTCCTCGACTCTGTGAAAGAGATGAGGCAAGGCCGGTTTGATGAATCCGTGCTTAAAATGGAATCGATCCGCGACAAACTCAGTCCAGCCCTGATTTCTCAAGCCAATTACATGCTCGGCCAGTGTTATCAGGCCAAGGGAAATTCTGCACAAGCCATTGAAAGCTATCGCAGGTCGACAAAATCATCAAATCGATGGCCCGCACCATGGCTGGCACTGGCGGAGCAGGCGATTGGATCAGGAAATATCAATCTTGCAATTGCGGAACTGACACAAGGACTGACCGCCATGCCGGGCGACCAGACCCTGATGCTGGCACA
>CAMBZY010000381.1 GCA_945872325.1 Candidatus Kuenenia stuttgartensis
ATCCAGTGTTTCCGGTGTCATGCCGTCAATTCCTGGTCACATCGGTACACAAGCCTCAAACATGGCCAGCCAGGTTTCAGGCTCGATGATGAAAATGGACTGGGACAGAATCATCCGCGATATCTGTTCAGTCGGTGAATCCATACCGGACGTGGTTCTTCACGAACTCAAGGAAATTCTTGGCAGACAGTTGTTTGATTCCATCTCATCAGCCATCCCATACCTTGGAACTATCAAGGAGGGGGCGGCGGTGATGAATTCTCTTAAGACAATTGCCATGCATGAGGTGAACACTTACAGGGTCCATTCCACAAGAAGCTACGCCCGCCCAGGTGATGTACAGTCATCCATTGACGCCATGCTCCTCGTGCTCAATAGCGAAAGAGTGGATCTCGGGATTGAGTTGGCCGGTTCATCGGCCACCTTTGCTGCCGGTATTGGCACGCTTGGAGCTGACGGCGGTGCCGTGCAGGTCATTACAAGTGTGGCTGTCACAGGGGCAAAACTTTTGAGGACGATTTATTCGTTTGTAGCCGACCATGTGGCCATGACCAAAACCAATCAGATGCTGAAATCGGCTGGTGGTACTCACATGACACTTTTAGAGACCTTGCATAATTTCCCCATGCTGGGTGCCTATGTGATCAAGACTCTTGAAACCAGCACCGTTCTGGAAATCAATATCATGGAAATCAACCAGCCATTTTTCAAGTATATGACAGAACAGAACAATCAGAAAATTCAGACAATCAGAGCGACTGCATGTCGCATTATTGAAGATTCCCGATTCGAAATTTTACAAGTTGAGCAGGCAAGACTCACTTACGAACGAAACAAGCAGGATTTCGCATCGACACTTCAGCAACAGCTCAGCGATGCCATAAACAAGCGGAATATGAATGCCGTAATTCGTGACATTCCCGCCGCTGCAGCCAGATTTCAGGAACGAAGGGATGCCAAGGCTGCCCATGTGGCAAAGTTCACCCCGATTGCACGGGAGGCGGCCAGCAAGCTCTCACTGTTGGAAATCATGCAGCTGGCCAACATGGAACTGGAACGCGAAATGGCCGCCCTGATTGACATCCGTGCCATGGAAGAGGACAGGCAGAACGAAATTCGTCGAAATAAAGCTCTTGCCGTTCGTGTGCAAAGTGTTCTCGAAACTTACAAAAGTCAGACATCAGGCTTCAGGTCACTGATCACCAGCCAAAGCGATGAGTCCACAGCCGCAATTGCAGCACTGAACTCGTTAATTAGCGCAACTTCTTATGCAGATCTCTTCCAGTTTCGTAACTTGGTCGAATACCTTCTGAAAGTCAGAAATAAAGTCCCTCAAGGCCTGAACCCAGGCCTCAAGCAACTCAAGGATCCGTCACGCCTCCATGGGCTGCTCAATCCTGCCTACCAGGATTGGTCTGTAACCGGACAGTGATTCGACCATTGCAATTGGTCAAAAAAATTAGGAGCATTCTACAATCAAGCTGTTACTTGTGCCTTAGCACTACAGTTGGAGATCCTCTTGAAACATCGTGTTTTGAAGGTTTTACCTCAGGGCCAAAGGCTCGTTCCATACCAGCGAGGGCCAGCGGCCCTCGTCAGTTGGCCAAATAAAAAATGCTTTGAGGGCTGAAAGTCCGATACCTCTTACGTCACGAATCAGGAAACAATATGCCAATGGGACGTGCTTTCAGCCCTTGTTTCACAGAGTGAAGCGATTTGATTTGATCCCACATTCAATCGATGGCCTTCGACCATCGCTGGTATTTGACGGGCTGTTGGCCCTAAAACCAGATCTGATTGAATACCACCACTCCGGAATCCGGTATGAGCCATAAGAATTGTAATCCAATCGAATGGAATATAAGTCTGGTAATGGTGTAATCGATCTACAAATCCCTGAAAGATTCCACATTTCTCCGGTTTTCTCCTTGTAGTTTCACTTCGGAACCCATAAATTGAGTTCTATCAACCATTTCCCAAAAATCGATCGAACTCCTCTCGGGAGCCATTCAAACCATGTCCAAAGCCAATTCTCCCGACTGCCTGCTGGTGATCGATCAAGGCACCACCAGCTCCCGTGCCATCGTTTTTGACAAGCATGCCAATGCCCTTGGAACCGGTCAGGTGGAAGTCAAACTGGCCTATCCCCAGAGCGGATGGGTCGAGCAGACAGCCTCGGACCTGATCGATTCCGTGGCCTCCGCCGTAGCCGCCGCATTGGTCGCCAGTGGGGTGGAAACGAGCAGGATCGCTGCGATTGGCCTGACCAATCAGCGCGAGACCACCGTGGTCTGGGATCGTCATTCCGGTCAAGCCATTGCACCGGCCATTGTCTGGCAGGATCGTCGCACGGCGGAGACTTGCCGATCCCTGGCGAGCCATCGTGATGAAGTTCGTCAGAAAACCGGTCTGGAACTTGACCCCTATTTCTCAGCCACCAAAATCGCCTGGATCCTCGAACATACCCCCAATGCTAAAGAGCGTGCCCACAACGGCGAACTCCTGTTCGGCACCGTCGATTCATTCCTGATCCATCGCATGACCGGCGGTGCGGTTCATGCCACCGATGTGACCAACGCCTCACGCACCATGCTCATGGATCTGGCCACCGCCGAGTGGGATTCATCACTTTGCAGCCTCTTTGGCGTTCCACCCGACATGCTCCCTGAGATTCGGCCCAGTGTCGGTTCATTTGGAACCACTCAGGGCCTTGGATGGCTTCCGGACGGTCTCCCGATCATGGGCGTGGCCGGCGATCAGCAAGCCAGTCTGGTTGGGCAGGGCTGCGTCAAATCAGGCCAGACCAAGTGTACCTATGGCACCGGCGCCTTCCTTTTAACCCACACGGGGACCACCATCGCCCGCTCCAAAAACGGGCTTCTCACCACCCGTGCCGCTACATTGACAGACGGTCAGCCCCAGTTCGCCCTTGAGGGCAGCGTGTTTGTGGCCGGTGCTGCCGTTCAGTGGTTTCGCGATGGCCTGAAGGCCGTGGGTGCTGCCCCTGAAATCAATCCTCTGGCGGATCAGGCAGATCCTCACTCAGAACTGATCTTTGTCCCTGCCCTGACAGGCCTTGGGGCACCTTATTGGAACCCTGAGGCTCGCGGCACCATTTTCGGGCTCACCCGCTCCACCTCCCAGGCCGACATGGCCAGGGCCACTCTCGAAGGCGTGGCCTATCAGGTGGCTGATCTGATTGACTCGATCGTGGCCGACACCGGCCAGCCTCTGATCGACATGAGCGTGGACGGTGGGATGTCCGACAGCGATCTCTTCCTCCAGCTTCAGTCAGACGTCCTCGGATTCGAACTCCGTCGCAGCCTTCAAAGAGAAGCCACCGCTCTGGGTGCAGGCGTTCTTGCCGGCCTTGGGATTGGCCTTTGGGAGAGCGTGGAGCATGCTTTTGCCACACACAGCTCCGTGCAGAAACGCTTCGCGCCGGCTCGTGATCAGAGCTGGAGAACCGTGGCCCTGGCTCGCTGGCGTAAAGCGATTGCTGCAGTCAACCTGTTTTACAGCCACTGATTCGGCTAAGATAGGACGTCATGCAGCTGGTCAGGTGCCAGTCATTCCTGAACATCTTCCAACTTTATCTCGATAGGTCTGATCGCCATGTCCACAGTTGTCCTGACCGATGTGACCCAGAATATCTCGTCTGATCATGCCTCTGTGCAGTCTGTTGGTGGAGTCACTGCCACTTTGCACACCCTTCATGGAGGGCGTCGTCAGGGTGTTCAGTTGCTGGAACTGAGCAACAGCCGATTCCATGTTTCGATTATCCCGACTCGCGGAATGGGCCTTTGGAAGGCGCGGGTGGACGGTCTCCCAGTCGGCTGGGACTCGCCTGTTAAGGATGGGCCAGTGAATCCATCGTTTGTCAATCAGGCTGGTTTGGGTGGACTGGGTTGGCTTGAAGGGTTTGATGAAATGATGGTGCGGTGCGGGCTGACTCAAAACGGCCCTCCATCGCCCGTGACCGAGCCGTTTGCCATCGGCCTGCATGGGATGATCGCCAATCGGCCTGCCCATTATCTGGCCATTCACGAGGAAACGGATCATCTGGTTGTGGAAGGACATGTGGATGAAACCTGTCTGTTTGGAAT
>CAMBZY010000382.1 GCA_945872325.1 Candidatus Kuenenia stuttgartensis
TGATAATCGTGCGGAAGCCAATCAGGGTGCGCATTGCAATTCACATATTCCACCGAGTTTTTCAAGTCGGCACCCATCAGATACAGGGCAAGATTTGTACCCGTATATGCAATGTGCCGGGGTTGTTTTTTCGTGACAGCATCAAATGCTAACCAAGCCCGTTCATAGTCCGGAAAGACTGGATATTTCATCCCCCGGCCATTTTTTTGATACTTTGCCCGATCGGCTGCAATCATTATGAGGAAACCAGCCACACAGACCACCAATACGACTTTGAATCTCCATTCCCATCGTTTCTGAAACCATAAAAACACCCCAATAGATCCTGACACAAATAATATCAATCCAATCGAGTGATAATCTCCGTTTCCGAGCTTGGCGACAATCTCTGTTACAGGCACCAGCCCCGGCATGGAATTCGGAATCATTGGCGACAGATCCCAGTCCGGCTCGCGGCCCACTGCGGCAAGCGGCCAGCCCTGTGGCGATGTCACATGCAAAACCAGAAGAATCAGAGCCAGAATCTGAACCAGTTTCAACCGATCCATAAATCTCGCCAGAATTGGGCCAAAAAGTGCGAGTCCGTGGAGAAAAAATCGTTGTTGTGTACGATAAGGCACAAAACACCAATAAATTGCGATTGTCACGATTCCAATCAATGCAAGCCAGCTTACCCATCGGTCTTTTGATCTCTGATCGGATTGTTTTGAAAGACTCCACCAAGTCATTGCAATCATCACGACAGGAAGAATTCTTGGATCCATTACGGCGAGCAATTGGTCAATAAATGCTCTCCATTCGCTGAATGGCAAATAATAAGGACTTTGCCGCATCACATCTGGCCCATACCAGCCTTCAAAAATTGTGGTTCCACCTATTTCCACAGGGAGTGGATACAACGGGTTCCCTGTCTCAAGCATATTCCGCCCCCACCAGAATAAAACCGGTGTTATGGAAATCAGCCAACTGGTGATAAATCTCAGGATATTTTGGAAATACCCAGTATTTTTATTTCGCCGAAATTCCATCACTGTGACAAACAATATCCAGGGAGGAATAAAAACCAGCCCCGGAGCTTTCGTACCCCAGGCCAATCCAGCCGCGAGCAGGGAATGGATCAGGATCAGACGATTATTTCCAGACTTTTCCTTTGAAATATCCGGATGACATCGCAAGTCATATTCGACATAAAACAAAACACTTCCGATGAACCACGCCGCAAAAATGGTGTCCACATTGGCTTCAAATGTAAACAGGGCCAGAGGCGTTAATGTCATCCAGATGGCAGATGCAATCAGGCTGCTGGTTCGGCTTGAGCCAAGCCTTTGACAGAGCTGAAAGATCCACCAGCCAGCTAAAAACCAGAAGGGGACTTGTCCGACCTTGGCCAGTGCCAGATTACCTGTCCATCCTACGAGTGTCATGAACCATAAGTCACCGTTGGCTGGAAAATAGGGTGCGGCACTTTCTCCAAACGGGATGGGTATCCAGTAGATTTTGCCAGCCACCCACCACTTTGCTGCAAAAAACAAGTGATAAATCGGCGCATCGCTGACAACTTTGACTGCCCCTACAAGTGATGGAACCACCAGTCGCCCGAAGTCGAGAAAAATCATCGAAAACGCCAGGCTGCTGAGCAGCATGTCGCAACGGCTATTTGGAGAGGCGATGAGCGTTGTGGGATCCTGTTTGGCACTGGCAAAGCATTTTGTAAGAACCAGATAAATCAAGGGAGCCAGCCACGGCTCGGTAATTTGATAGATACCCAGGCCACCGGCGAACTGGGCTGAAAAAATGACGACCAGCAGAGCTGTCTGAATGCGAATGGAAAGATTGAGCCAGCGGGATTCAGACCATCGATTTCGACGCGTCAAGAAAGCCGCTGATAGCCACGGCAAGGCGGCTACAAAGAGGAATCGAATGATGGGCTGGTCCAGAATGTTCATCCGTCACTCGAAAATTCGCAGGTGCTTCAACGGTCGATTGGTGAGAAGTTTCAACGCTCATACTGTCCGAGGCCTTTTGATTATCGCTATAATGAAGAGATGAACGCCAGAGGGCCAGCCTGAACAGAAGCAGGTTTTTGCAATGTCCGCATCAGAAAAAGAGCCGATTGTCATCGACCAGCACTTGGATCACCCACGCACATTTCGAGACAACACTTACGTCTATCCGGTCATCTCGCGCCGGAGCCGTGGCGTCTCGATAGGCGTAAACCTAAACCCAGACAAGATTTGCAACTTCGATTGCATCTACTGTCAGGTAGATCGCAAAACCTCGGCCGTAACACGGTTTGTGGATACCGAGATGATCCTCAGTGAACTGGCGGCCACGATTGACATGGTGGAATCGAAGCAGCTTTTTCATGAGCCAGAGTTCCAGAATGTCCCTGAACCGCTACAGAGGCTGAACGATATCGCGTTTTCAGGCGATGGCGAACCAACCACCGCCCGCGATTTTGACGTGATCGTGAAACGTGTGGCGGAACTGAAAAAGGCCAAGGGGCTGGACCATGTCAAAATGGTCCTCATCACCAACGCCACCATGTTTCACAGGCCAAAAGTGAACGAAGCCCTGACCACTCTGGACGCCAATCAAGGCGAAATCTGGGCCAAGCTCGACGCCGGTACAGAGCCTTACTATAAGCAGATCGACAAAAGCCTGATCCCGTTCCACCGAATTTTGACCAACCTGCACGAAGCGGCACTGGTGCGACCATTGGTGATTCAAACCCTGTTCATGAGAGTGGATGGGCAAGCGCCTTCCGAAGCCGAAATCGACGCCTTTTGTGATCGACTCAATGACATTCTGGCCGATGGTGGCCAGATCGACCGGATTCAGATTTATACCGTTGCCAGGCGACCGGCTGTGGAATCAGTCAGTGCTTTGACAAAACCCGAGCTTGACCGGATCGCCGATCAGGTGGCCCAAAAGGTCCCAAGGCTTGTCGAACGATTTTACGGGCCGGAAGCGATTTAAGCAGCGCAAGTTGTTTCACTACAGCAGGATTGCTCGTCCATGAATTATCTGGGATTGGAAATTGGCGGAACCAAGCTGCAAGTCGGTCGTGGAGATACCACCGGAAAACTTCAGTGGGTTTTGCGACGAACGATTGTACCAAGCGAAGGTGCAGCCGGGATTCGTCGTCAGATTCTGGAAATCCATCAGGAAGCGAAATCCACCAACAAAATCGACCACGATCAGCCTATTCACTGGGGAGTCGGTTTTGGCGGACCTGTCGATTCAGTGGATGGATCGATTCTGCAATCGCATCAAATTGATGGATGGGCAGGGTTTAAGCTGGCGGATTGGTTGAAGTCGGAAACCGGTGCCGACTCTGTGACGGTTCGCAATGATGCTGACACAGCGGCATTGGGAGAAGCTTTGTCAGGGGCTGGACAAGGGTTAGATCCTCTAGCATATATCACCGTGGGTAGCGGGATTGGTGGAGGGCTGATTTTAAGAGGAAATATTCACCTGGGAGCTGGCCGGGGCGCGATGGAAATCGGCCACTTGTGGATTCCTGACCCGGACAAACCTGGCAGCTTGCAGGAGTTGGAGCTGGTTGCCTCTGGATGGTCGATCCAAAGACGTGCTGGGAAAGACAGTGTGCAAGCGGTTTACGAATCAGCCAAGGCGGGCGATGAGCGTTCGTCGATGGTTCTGAAAAGTGCAGCCCAAAGTGTTGGTCTGGCCCTATCGCATGTGGTGCATCTGGTTGCTCCAAAGCGGATCATCCTGGGCGGAGGCGTGAGCCTGTTGCCAGACGATGTCTGGGGCGATGTGGTGCGTCAATCGTTGAATGATCATACGATGGATGCCTTTAAGGGCATGACAGACGTGGTTCCGGCGGCTCTGGGCGAATCCGTGGTTGTGGTAGGAGCGGTGAGGCTTGCTGTGCTGGGTGGCCAGATTTAACAAAAAAAGAGAGGGCTTTCGCCCTCTCGAATTGAATTTTAGATGATCAGCGTTTCCAAATCAGGCACTTTCGCGCTGATAATGGATCTCGTGAAGGCGACGGAACATCGGGTTCCCACGTCTCAGTTCATCTTCGGTGCCGATGGCTTCGATTCTGCCCTGATTCATCATCACAATCCGGTCG
>CAMBZY010000383.1 GCA_945872325.1 Candidatus Kuenenia stuttgartensis
GAACCTGACCGACGACCAACGTATCCATCTTTAAGTTTAATACCAGACCTTTTTATCAACGACGTTCTTGAGTGGCTGACCACTTAGAAAACGTTCGAGATTCTCGCACATGGTTTGCAGATGACGTCCGGCAATCGCTGTGGAATAGCCAGATGTATGGGGAGTGATGATGCAATTGGGCATATCCCACAAAGGATGATCGGCTGGAAGTGGCTCCTGATCAAACACATCCAGAGCAGCCCCGGCAATCTCGCCCGACTGTAGGGCTTGCACAAGATCTGCCAGGACCACAATCGCTCCACGCCCGATATTCATCAGATAACCGGTCGGCTTCATGGACTGAATCACATCTGAATTGAACCAGCCTTTTGTGAATGGAGTGTGAGGGGCAGCAATCACAACCCAGTCCGCCTGGCCCAGTTCTGATTTCAAGTGATCTGTGCCGACAACGGATTCCACTCCGGCTGGAGGGCTGACCAGATCCGGATGCTGATCCACGCCTCTGACCTTGATCCCGAAAGCCAAAGCGCGGCGAGCAATTTCTGAACCGATCGCACCCATGCCGACTACGAGCATGGTGGTATCGGGCAGGAAGATGGTGGCTCTGTCCATGTTGTTCACCACACCTGGCCCGAACGCATTATCGACGCGTGACGACTCTCCTCCAGCAGGCTCATAACGATGCTCAAGCTGTTGCAGAATATAGAGATGCAGATTTCGTGCGAAACAGATCACATAGCCCATGACCTGGTCGGCAATCACATCTCCAAACAGGCCTCGCATGTTGGTCAGAGTGCATGGATGTTCGATCAGCTCTGGAAAAATGTAGTGTTCCAGACTGACTGTAAATGTCTGAATCCACTGGAGTTTTTCAGCTCTGGCAAGCATCTCGGGAGTGATCTTGCCGAGAAATCCATCAGCACCGGGAACTGCATTGAGAACATCGGCTGTGGTCTCACAATTGACCAGTTCGGCTCGGCCGTTTGCAATTCCCAGCAAAGTCTCAAGGCGAGCTGAATCGACGGCAGGATGGATCACAATTTTCATGATGTTCGAGGCTCGGCTTTCATCGAAGGAATCAGGCGTGGTCGATTTATTCTGACGACACCTGAGAGGTTTGTGAAGACTGGTCTTTTGCGCAGATTATTCAGGCTCTGAAATTTCGGTCGTTAACCCATTCACTAAGATATTCGCAACCTTTTGAGCACCATCAAGAGGCACAGATGGGGGTCCAACCCTGGATTGCAAAGCAGCTTCAAGTACTTTATGAATACTCAGGTTACGAAATTCAGATTCGCTAACAGGCTGGCCGCCTGCCCAGTTGCGCAGAGCGTGATCAAGCGCAGGAAACTCGACGAAGCCTTCCCTTGGAGGGTAAATCACAGGCGTGCCCACAGCCATGGCTTCAGCCACGGCCCCATAGCCTGCTTTGGCAATGGCGGCATCGCAGGATCTGAGCAAGTCCGCTCCGCTATATTCATTGGGATCGACGACGACGAATCGGCCTGGTAGAGGCTTGCCGGGCGGGTGAAGGCCGATGAAAATGATGTTGGGTGGATATTCTGTGAGTCGATCCCACGGCAATTCCTCCACTCCATATCTACCGACGTAAAAATAGACGAGCTTGCTATCAGCGGTCAGGTTAAATTTTGAGAGCAATTCCGCACGAACGTCGCGTCCTTCATTTATGACAAGCCCCATGTCCACCACTTCACGAACTTTCGCTGACATCTGAGTATAAGGCCAGAACCTCAAAAGCGTGGCCTGTGCGCAGGCACTTCTCATATCATCCACAATAGCCTGATATTGCGCAGTCTGAGGGGCCGTGAAAAGCCCTTCAGGGGCGGTCGCCAGCAGGTCTGCGTAGATTTCATCCCAGGTGAAATTTGCGCCAAGGTATCCAGTCAATCCAGCTTCATGGGCGAGCCTGATCGGAATTGGAGATGCATCGGCATAAACGCTTGTTACACAAGCTGTTTTCAACCATTCCACTTCTTCCTGACAAGCGGCTTGAATCTCGCGATAGCGGTTCGCAAGCCGTTCAAACGTAGCAGGCCAATCCGTCTGGCTGTTCTGTCCAGGTGGGCTGACTGTACCCAGATCGGATGGAAAATAGCCGAACTCCACTGGCCTGTGGAGCCGCTCTTCAATCGCTGGCCATATCTCCTTGTCGGCTCTGACCGTAACTCTCACTTCAGGAGCGATCTGGTTGAGTACCGCCATCAGCCGATTGACGTGGCCAAATCCGTGATTTGTCACATAAACTGCAATATGGACACGTTTTGCACTGACGGACGACACTTCTTCAGAGATCACTTCGTTTCCTTTGATTCTGGTGTTCGCAAACTGGCAAGATAGGCCAGCAAATCGGCTGCCTGTTCCGCAGTGAGGTCGCGAAGAAGTCCCACGGGCATCAGCGAAACAGGCCCAGTACCGATCCGTTCAATTTCGGAGGGTTTCAGGAGTGTCTCTCCCTTGGGATCTCTGATTTTCACAGTTCCATCGCTCAAAGTCTCTTTCAACCCTGACAGGACACGACCATCGTGACATTCCACAGTCACCGTCAGCCACTTCGGATCAATCGCCCAGGATGGTTCCACCAAGTGACGGATCAAGTTCGCTTTATCATACTTGGCCCCGATTCCGTCCAAGGCGGGACCGACTTTTCCACCCCGACCGTTGACGGCATGGCAGCTGGCACAATTCGGGCCAGTCTGGGCAAATACGAGCGATTCACCGCGTGCTCGATCTCCTGACAGGCTCAGGACTTCATCAACTGAAAAGCCATCTCCCAATCGCTCCACCCGCTCGGAACGTGGCAGGAATCGTTCGAGGTATTCCCGAACTTCAGGCGATTTCACGTTTTTCGCCACTTTGGTGATCTGGCCGCGAGTGTTTGCAGATAACCCGTCCAGCTCCATTCTCGACAATCCCAAAGCACCGCCTGGTGATTTCACCAGCTCCTGTAGATGAGTTTGCAGAACTTCATCAGTTGGTTTGGCGGACCCCTGAATCGCTTGGATATGGCTCCGAATCGTTTCTGAGGATGCCGTTTCAGCCACGTTTGGCTTCGACTTTTCTGCCGGATCCAACTGCCCCAGAGCCTCAATCCAGCTTGCGATCAAGGCCGCACCTTTGGGATCGACCTCGCGGCTGCCGAGTCGCGGCATATGCCCTGGCCCCTGCTTCGCGATCCGGGCAAAAAGCACGGACGCTTCGGGCTTGCCGGGAGCGACCAGAAAAGCAGTTGCCCCCAATCCCAGATCTCCTTGCTGTGGCTTGACTTTGAGCATGTTCATCTCGCTGGTTTTGGCCCAGGCTTCGAGAATGATTGTGGCCGCACCACCGGCATTGAAAGCATGGCACTGCGAGCAGTTTACGTGCAGCCAAGACCTGGCGCGACGCTCTGGAGAGGCATCGGCTTCGCTTGATGCGTACAGAGTACGCGCTGGATCCGCTTTCGGAACTTCTGTCGCTGTACCTGTGGCCCAGTTGGCAAGTTCCTGATAAGCCTTGTGACGTTCAGGTTTTGGATGATCTAGCTGAGACTTGTTCAGACCCAGTGGAGAGGCCGATTGACGCCCATAGACTGTCGTTTTGGCCTCAGCCCACGGGTTATGGCACAAAACACATTCCGCACGGGCAGAGACTCGATAACGCGACCGATATTTCTCCCCACCGTTTTCCTGATCCTCCAGATCCAGCATCACCGATGCCCCCTCGGCAGGGACCAGAGTGGCATCTGTCTGCTGATCGTTCCAGAGATAGGAATAAGCTGACCAGGCACCTTCCTGGCGTAAAAGGATCTGGGTTTCCATCCGGCGGGGCTTTTCCGAGCCGGGAACTTTCAGAGTGACCGTCTTGGCTAGAACTGATCCATCAGGCAATCTCCACTGACCACCCGTTGGATCAATTTCGAGACGTCCTTTGGGAGGTATCGCCATATGCTGAATGGACTTTGCTCCATCCATCCAGGCCGGCGCGTTGATTTCGTAGGGCATCACACCCGCCTGCGGAACCATTCCAGCCAAGTCCGCAAAAAGGCCGGTGTCACTGAGTTTTACGGGAAAGTTTTGAGTCGCGATTTGAG
>CAMBZY010000384.1 GCA_945872325.1 Candidatus Kuenenia stuttgartensis
CTAAAATGGCGGAATACATTCATCACGTTTGGGTGAATCACACGGGCCATCAATTCGGATTCGTCCGATGGCCCTGAAACGGTGATTTTCAGAACCACCTTTCGATCACCTAAATCGGTCTGGAGTGCCAGAAAAACACGTCCCATCCCTCCTTGACCAAGAGTTTTGATCAATTGAAACGGGCCGATGGAATCGCCTGATTCTGGCATCTTCGCAATATCTGGTCTTATATTTATTGAACCATCATTATTTTGAGAAGTTGTCAGACCAAGCCCAAAGTGAATGAAAAAGAGTTTCTCAAGTTCCGTTTTATAGGAATTGTATTCGGTCATAAATTGGAATCGATCAGGCTTCATTCCATCGGCTTCAAGCCGGCAGAATTCATAGTAAATCAGCTCGACAAAATCTCCACGATCGTCGTTTTGGAACTGGTTTTCAAAATCGGCTGATTTGGGATTCTGGCCAGATTGATAAAGCGTGTCGAACTCGATTAAACAACGATCGATTGTTGTTAGTTGCATTTCACTTGAATGAGGGTCCGGAAAAAAAATATTCATGGCGTGGACTCTCCGATCTGGATTCGAAGGTCGTTGAGAATCCGCCTGACGGCTCGCTCACTGAGCCCGACTTTTGCACCAATTTCCTCAAACGTGCAGCCCTCCTGCCTGAGAATCAGGATCCGCTCGACCACGGCCGGTTTTCCTCTCGTGATCGATTCCATCAAATCCTTCGCCACGGCATGCTGACTTGGTGAAGGATCTTGGCTGTATGGCTCCAATGATTTTGTTGTGGCCGAATCCGCTACACCAGTACCTCGAATGAGGTTTGCGACTTCGCGATTGATATCGTACTTTTGGGTTCGGGTTTCGCGTCGATAGATTTCAAGCACCTTATTATGAGCAGTAGCCTGAAGATACGCACAAATTTGGGCCTTTGTCTGCAACGGATCCGGTGGCTTGACCTGCCAATCGGCCATGATGCTTTGATAGACCGACTGAACAAAATCCATCGAATCGTAGCGGACTCGTAAACGCCTCGGCAGTTTATGGCGTACCACAATTCGGACTTCGTGCTCAAAAAGGCTTAAAAGGGTTCCTACGGCGTTGGCATCGCCGGCTTGTACAAGGCCCATCAAATGGCTGAATTCATCAGGTTTCATGGTTCTGAACCAACGATACGGAACATCGGGAATCAACACAACCAACACGCCTAAGTAAGTCAAGGCATTTCAATACATTACAACATTCGGGAACAGTCTGACCGTTTTTTCCAAAAGATTTCTGCCGGATTTGTTCCGGAATATCAACAGACATGTTGAAGGGATGACGCATCGGTGGTTCAAAAAAGGTTCCATCAAACCCGTGCATCAAACCAATTCGATCCCACCTCATTTTTCAGCAACTGGCTTCATTGCACGAACATAAGTTCCTACCAATGAACGTGTTGAAATGTATAGAAAATTCTCAAAGTATTCGTCAACGGACCGCAATCATGAGCACCACAATCGGGCTGAAGCCACACAAAGCGTCCATTTTAGGAGCGTATATCCAGCACCTGGAATCGGTTGGGACAGAACTTCTTTCCATGGAGCAGGAGTGCGAGCTTGCAAACTCTGTGGCCATCGGCGATTGCGAAGCGTTAAATAAACTTGTTCAGGCCAATGCGAAGCTCGTGATCCATATTGCCAACCAATTTGTGGGCCGGGGCCTGGATCTGGACGACTTGGTGGGCGAAGGAAATCTGGGTCTGATTCGAGCCTCCAAAGACTTTAATCCCTCGTTTGGAACCCGGTTCAGCACTTACGCAGCTTATTGGATCAAACAGTCTATCAGGCTTGCACTTACAAACACAGCGGCGGTGATTCGATTACCCAGCCATATGGTGGTTCTGCTCCAGCAATGGTCGAAAACCAAGAGAAAACTGGAGAGCGAATTGGGCAGGGAAGCCAGCTTTGATGAGATTGCCACCCAGATGGAACTTTCGGAAACGATGCGTGAGCATGTTCGTAAAGCGTTTATAGCAAGCAACTTGGCGATTGAATCAACGCATTCTGGAGATCGTCGGAACGATCCGTTGAATGATCCTGCAAACAGGGTCCATGAGAGTCCTGAATCGCGGATGGTGGTGGAAGAAGAGCAGCTTTGGCTGCACCGGCGAATGACTCGTTTGAACGATCGGGAACGTGTTGTCATATCCCTTCGATATGGGCTTCATGGAGAGAATTCGTTGACCTGGATCGAGATCGGCGAACGGCTTGGAGTGACTCGTGAATGGGCCAGAAAGATCGAGCTCAAAGCTCTCGAAAAACTCCGATCTGAAGCAGATCCGTTCGTAAAGCCTGACACAGGCTCGAAAAAAGGTCTGGGACTGATGGTCCAGAAACCTCCAGGTGGATCGTCATCAATCCGGCTTGATAAAACGCCTCGTCAACCATATCACGGAACCATGATGGCCCATATCACGATGACTGGTGTACAATGAGGCTGCATTGCTGGAGACTCCTTGTCATACGAAATTGATTTCCGTGAAAGTCCATGAAAAACTGGCTGAAGCGATTTTTACCGATCCTGTTACTGGGATTCATGATCCCGAGCGTCCATTTCGACGCTCCTCCGCGGTTTGATGAGACGGGATATTTGATTCTTGCCAAGTCGCTGACAGACGGTCGTGGGTATTGCGAAATTGATCAGCCCGATGCCCCTGCCCACGCCCACTTTCCACCCGGCTGGCCTGTGGTATTGTCCGTCGCGTGGAAGGCGATTCCACCAGATGTGATTAGCCCAACTTACACAGCTCACATGCTTTCTGTGATTTTCTGGCTGATTTCAACATTACTCTTCATCCGATGGTTCCGTCAGGTCAGCCCAGAATATGCCGCCCCATTAGGATTGGCACTGACCTTCAACTGGCTCTGGATTCGCGTTGCCGGAGAGCTCCGCAGCGAATCCCTTTTTATCGCACTCTCAGCCATCGTTTTCGTCATGATGAACCCCAAAAAAACATCACGACCAAGATCCCATTGCGCCTTGTTGGGAATGGTGATCGGACTATCGATCCTCTCCAGGCAAGTGGGTGTGGCTTTGGGAGCGGCTGTTTTTGTGGAATTCGTTTGCCGGAAAGAGCCTCGAAAAGCCATGGCTTCAGTCGTCATATCTTCTTTATTTGTCTTGCCTTGGGTTGTCTGGCAGTGGTCAGTGGGCGGTGGAACTCAGGCAGAACTTTTGGCGAAAGATGGACAGTCGAGAGGATTTATCGAACGATTGGCGGACCAGTCGATTTTCTACACTCGGCGATTGCCCGACAGCCTCTTTGGTCCTTACATTGAAACGGCGACTGTCTTTATGTCCAGTCCAGCCATGGCCTTAGCAGCCACTTTGATAGCGGCTGTTTTTTGCATCATTTGCATCGCAGGGTTTATCAAGCTGGCAAAATCCCCACTGACCCGATTTTCAGCCATTTATTTCGGTATCAGCTTGTCGATCCTGATCGTTTGGCCGTTCACTGAAGCTGGTCGGTTTCTCATCCCTCTGATCCCGATTTTATCGCTGGCGTTTGCGAATGGTCTTGTCGTTATGTGTCATATTTTTCATGATTTTGGACTGGCAGGTTTCATGACACCTCGAGGTCTCATCTGGCTGATTCCGGGAATCGCGATGTTGTTTGGTATCCACACCTGGCAAAAGAATATACGCACAACTCCGATGATGCTTGACCGTGATTTTGATCAAGCCTGTAGGTGGATCGCCCAGCAAGTCGCTCCGACAGAGGTGATTGCGTCGAGACATCCGGGTGATGTTTTCTGGAGGAGTAGTCATGTGGGCGTGAGGTGGCCGGAACAGTCCACGATTGGAGAAGTGGTCGAGGATTTGGCTCAAAAAAATGTTGGATTTTTATTGGTCGATCGTGGCCGATTTGTGGGCGACAATCTG
Organism: Candidatus Kuenenia stuttgartensis; assembly: GCA_945872325.1. GTDB lineage: Bacteria > Planctomycetota > Planctomycetia > Isosphaerales > Isosphaeraceae > QWQI01. The sequence continues at coordinate 3,930 of CAMBZY010000384.1, forward strand.
CCTGATTGGCTGGCCCCTGCGAGTCTGGATCGTCGGCCAGACTTGTTTCAACCAGTTCTGATTGAAGGGCTTAAGGAGAGTCAAACCAAGGTTTGGAAAGTTCTCCATGAGGATCGATCCAAGCCCGGATCAGCAAATCAAATTGATT
>CAMBZY010000385.1 GCA_945872325.1 Candidatus Kuenenia stuttgartensis
CGGAATCAGCCTGACCAGAGTGATCAGTGGTGGTGGGAAGCATGATCGCAATACGCTTTACTGGCATTATCCGCACTATGCCAATCAAGGTGGCCGGCCCGGTGGTGTGATTCAAAAGGATGGCTGGAAGCTGGTGGAATTTTATGAGAATGGACGTCAGGAACTGTTTCATCTGGTGAAGGATACCGGCGAATCGCAAAATCTTTCTGCTGCAGAACCTGCGAAGGTCAAGGAACTTGCAGGCCTGCTTTCAGATTGGAGAAAAAGTGTAGGGGCTAAAATGCCCTCAGTGAATAAAAATTACGTGCCTAATCAGCAGCTTAAAGATGGAAAGATCGTTTTACCAGCAAGTATGGCAAAGGTGGAGGGGATTCAGCTTCGATACGAGCCTCAGCCCCATAAAAACACGCTTGGTTTTTGGGTGCGTGTTGAGGATACAGCCCAGTGGGAATTTACAGTCGATCAGCCCGGCGTTTTTCGGGTGTCGGCATTGGTGGGATGTGGGCCAGGGCAGGGCGGGAGTCGGGTTCAATTTATTGTGGATGATCAGCGGGGGCTGGAATTAACCGTTCCTGATACAGGTGGTTTTCAAGCCTTTCGGCCGATCGATTTGGGGACGGTTAAGATCGAAAAAACCGGTCGACATGCATTTAAAATCAAACCCATCATAAAAGCCAAAGCGGCTGTGATGGATGTTCGTGAGGTGAAATTGATACCTGTGGCATCACCATGATCTCTGTAAAACGAGAGATTTCATTAAGTGCTTTTGAGATTTACGGAACCGGGCCAGAGCGAATAAACCGGCAGTTGCTATGGAAGATAAAATCCAGGTGGACGGTTCAGGAATAACGAGAAACTTTGGAGCGTTCAAGCCGCCCGCAAAGACGGAGGATGTCGAGAACGATTGCACAAGGTAGATGGAATTGTTGCGCTCACTTGCAACAAAAACTTTACCCAGACTGTCGATGGCGATCCCTGTCGGTCGGCTCACACTGGAATTAAACAAGGTGGTCACTCCAATGGTATTCACCTTAAAAATACTGTCGGAGCCATAACTGGTCACGAACAGGTTTCCGGTTTTATCGAATGCAAGTGCATATGGATTATTAAATCCAGTTGCATATGTTGTAACGACACCTGAGGTGGTGATTCGTGCAATGGAACCATTGCCGGAATTTGCGACATAGAGATTGCCGAGATTATCGAAGGTCAATCCACGAGGCTGATTCATGCCGCTGACGATAACACTGGTGTTTCCCTGAGCGTCGGATTTGAGAATTTTACCGGCTCCATAATCGGCGATATAGAGCGTGGAATCCGTTGGGTTGAAGGCGAGACCTTGCGGGTTTGACAAGCCAGATGCGATGAATGTTGAGACCACTCCGAGACTATTGACTTTGGAGACAGTTCCGAGGCTGCTGGAGACAAAAAGGTCGTTCGAACTTGAGATGGCAAGTCCCGTAGGCGAACTGATCCCACTGGCGTAGTTTGATACAGAATCTTTGCCGTTGATGAGTGAGACACTGCTTGTACCGGAGTTGGAGACATAAAGTTCGAGACTTTTTGCATCCAGAATGGGGGTAAGCAGGATGATTGATGCCAGAGAAATCACGGAATACCAGCGATTGCAAAGATTCATCTTCAGGTCACTCCACAAAACGAACAATCTGTAATCAAACGAAAATCAAGCCAGCCTTAAGCCGTGAAATTGGCTTTTTTGAAGGGCCTGAAATCGTAAAGAATCGGATCGTATAGGAACTTACTTGAGAACTCATCGAATTCTATCTAGCACGTATGTTATCGTCTTAAGAGATCTTAAGGCTTGACAAGAATTTCTTGATCGATCAAGGTTTATCCAAAAGGAGATCACTGGAATGACTAATACAACGAATGTTCCGGAATTCGCAACGGATCAGGATCAAGCCGATTGGGTGTCTGCGAATTTATACACCGCTGTCGTTTCTGATGCACTTGATTCGATAGGGCTGCGGAATCAGTCACTGATGTCGGATGTTAGGCCGCTTGACGAGTCACTGGTTTTGGCAGGTCGGGCGAAAACGGCGCGGTGGGAACCTGTCAATCCGAACGCAGAGCGGTTGGCGAACCCATACGAGAAGGAGATGGAGTATCTGGACTCCGGACGACCAGGGGAAGTTTTTGTGATGTCCGTTGGACGCCATCCCGAGATCGTTCCCTGGGGCGAATTGCTCTCGACGGCATGCAGGGTTCGCGGAGCTCGCGGATTGATTACGGATGGGCTTGTGAGGGATTCGCGTAAGATTATGGAAATGAAGCTCCCGGTTTTTTGTACAGGTCGAAGGCCTCTGGATTCTGCGGGTCGAGGCGAGGTGGTTGCGTATGATGAGGCCATCCAAATCGATTCCGTGCGGATTGAGCCTGGTGATTTTGTCGTAGCGGATGCGGACGGAGTCGTCATTATCCCCAGCAAGGTGGAACAAGCCGTACTTTCGATTGCCTGGTCGAAGGTGGTTGGGGAGAATCGCACGAGGGATGCGTTGTTGACAGGGCGACTACTACGTGATGTTTATGACGAGTTTGGTGTTTTATGAATGTAAAAACTGGTAAAGAAAATCGAGGAATGACTGGATAGACGCTGTTCCTATCTGCTATGTTAGACTTGTCGATCAATCTGTTTTGGTCGTAATCGAATTTCCTGAAGGCAATGTCCGCGGACCGGCGATGCAACACCTTTGGGCTCCGTGGCGAATGCGATATATTCTGGACTCAGTCGCTGCACGCAAGTCAGAGACTGAGACGATGACGCACAAGCACTCGAAACCCGAGTCAGAGCCATGTTTTGTGTGCGACGCCCTTTTGGCTGATCCAGCTTTGGATAAAACCAATCAACTGGTTTGGCGAGGCGAACAAGCCTCTGTGATGTTAAACCGATACCCTTACAACAACGGTCATCTACTGGTCGTTCCTCACGGACATCGACCGGCATTGACAGATTTTGACGGTTCGATGCTGACGGAACCACTCGAACTGCTCAAGCGTTGCATGAGGTTGATGGATCGGATGATTGAGCCTCAGGGATATAACGTCGGCTTGAATCAGGGTCGTGTTGCTGGAGCTGGTTTACCCGGCCATCTGCACTGGCATCTGGTGCCTCGCTGGCTTGGCGACGTGAATTTCATGCCTACGATTGCGGACACTCGTGTGATTGTGGAAAGTCTTGACTCGTTCTACGATCGACTCCGATCAGAATTCATGCTGGAATTTCAGAGCTAATCTGCGCTTAACCCGTGCTTCATGGGTGATGCGACCTTTTCAGTCCACCCTTTTTCCATCCTAGAATTTCTCCAGAATGCTGATATATTTCATCCGCGCCTCATTCCTTCTGATCGTTGGTGGAATCGCAGCCCGCGTTGCCCGGACTGTCGGCGATCAATTCAATCCATGGGCGTTTTTCGTAATCGTGATGGGCTTGGCCCTTCTGGCCCTGGTCTGGGATATTTTCACCGCACGCAAGAAAATTCAGACCGTTTCCGCGATCTTCTTTGGATTGATCGCCGGTTTGGTGCTTTCCGACTTAATTCGATCGGCTGTTGAGCCGACTCTGCAAGTCTGGTTTCGCGAGGACTTTTCGAAGTCGATCAACAGTTTATTGATCGTTTTCGTTTGCTTTACGTGTGTGACCACTTTGATTCAAACCAAGGACGATTTTCGATTCGTCATCCCTTACGTGGAATTCTCTCGCGAAATCAAAGGTCCAAGGCCGCTGATTCTGGACACTTCCGTGATCATTGATGGTCGGATTGCCGATGTTGCCGAGACCAAAGTGCTGGATCAGGCGTTTGTCGTTCCACGGTTCGTGCTTCAGGAATTGCAGGCTATTGCAGACAGTTCGGACAAACTGCGACGAAACAGGGGCCGACGAGGCCTTGATATCCTGAATCGGCTTCAGAAGATGGAAGATGTCGAAGTCATTCTGCATGATGCCGATGTGGCGGAAGTGAATAAGCATAAGGAAGTGGATCACCGACTGGTGGCATTGGCGAAGCATCTTGGTGGCAAGGTGGTCACGAACGACTACAACCTGAA
>CAMBZY010000386.1 GCA_945872325.1 Candidatus Kuenenia stuttgartensis
GATCCTACAGCCCGGTCCGAAGGGCCGGTTCTTGCGAACGGCAAAAGTCTGGTTCAGGCCTGAAGGGCCGCAATCACGTCCTTTCAGGCCGAAAAGCAAAAGATGATGTGCAACGATGTTCCCAGCCCTTCGGACTGGGCTGTAGGATCTCTGGCCATTGGCCCAAAAACTAAAACCATCCCAAGTCGGGAAGTTATTTCCGGCCTGATCCTAAGCTCTCCAAAAATCAGCCTAGACAAAAACGCTCAAAAGCGTACAGTTGTGAACCAAACAAGGCGCCCATGGATGGGCCACTTGATTGGCTTTGCCTTCTCATAATCCAGCCATCGACGCGGATTTGGGGCGAGGGCCGATAAAATGGAAATGGAGTTCCACGGTGATCGACCAAAACGCATCGTCTATCGTTGAATTTGATATTCCCCTTGAGCAACCCGATAAACCCGCCGTCAGCATCCCCCACTTTGTCTTTATACAACAGACTAAAACTGAACCGATTCTGGAAGTTTCCACACCTTCCCTATTAAATCAAAAAACGAATCTGATCGTGACGTTTGCAGGCGTAATCCTGCTTTTGGTCCAACTGGTTCAGATCGAAGATCCTGTTGGAATTGACTTGGTAGAAGTTCTGGATACCTTGGTCTGCATAACTCTGATTACCGATTTCTTTTACGATTTAGCCTATTCCAACAACAGGAAAGCACTCCTTAAAACCCGCTGGTGGGAGCCGTTTGCATCCATTCCCATGATTGATGCAGCGCAGAAAGCAGTTCTGGCGGTTCGGTTATTGCGTATCCTCAGACTCCTGCGGATTTTTAAGCTCCACCGTGAATTAAGGCTCTTTTTAAGTAGCAGCTATGACTTCCTTCAAAAGAACCGGATTCTCGACCTTTCATGCTTCGTGGGACTCACCATTCTGACCGGTTCTCTCGGCTTCTTCTATGCCGAACAAGGCGTGAATCCAGCCCTTCACAGCTACAAAGATAGCATCTGGTGGGCCATGGTCACCGTCACCACAATTGGATACGGCGATATTTATCCCGTCACGACCGCTGGACGATTTGTTGCCATGATCATGATGTTCATTGGTATCGGATGCGTCAGCCTTCTCACCGCCTTGATCGCCAGCACTTTTCTTCGTGAAAACAAATGCCAAAACTGCGGCAGTGATATTTGATCTCTAGGAGTGGATTTACAGGAAATAAAAAAATGGGGCAATGTACATTACATACCCCAGGCGAGTTTCACAAAATCAGGCTCAAATCCATTGATGGCCCGCTCGTGAGACCATTTCAAAATGTCTCGTGCGGCATTTGTACAAAGACGTTCAGGCTTGGGAGTGATCGCAACTCTACCAAGATCCAATCTGTCCGCATCCCAGCAGACTTGCACGGTGATATCGGCTTTCAAGTGCCCGTCTGTATGCAGGCAACAAGCGCTATAGAATAATTCGAATTGGGCGTCGTTTAATTCAAAAAGAGTTCCGCGAAGTGTGCGTGCAAAGTCCCCACCACGAGTACCATGGCCATGGTCTTTATGTTCATTCACCCGTCGTGAATCGTGGAATAATGCAAAAAGTGTGACAATCTTAGGGTCTGCGCCAGTGGCATCCGCCATTTTCAGTCCATTTTCCAAGACTCTGGCCCAGTGAACCACACCGTGATCGCCTCTTGCAGGCAATGAATATTCGGCCAATACAGTTCTGATGATCGCAGATGTATCAATTCCAGAAGTGATCAAGATTGAATCTTTCAGATGTTTTGTCAAATTGTCAAGAAACGACCACGCCGAGTCTGGCGAGTTCCAGTCTTAATATTTCGGTGTCTCGATAATGCAAAGCGTTCAAGCCAGTGGCTTTGGCTCCTTCGATATTTTCTGGCATATCGTCGATAAAAACGCATTCGCCAGGCGCAGCATTTACGGATTCGAAACATCGCTCATAAAAAATCGGAGCTGGCTTCATGGCACCAACTTCATGAGACATGATCAGGGCATTAAACCGAGTCAGGAGCTTGGAAAACTGCGATGTAAACTGGCGGGCATGGATTGCGTTTGTATTTGATCCTAATACGAGTTGATATCCATGATCTTTCAGGCTGTGGGCCAATTGGTGGACAGGTCTGTTTGCTGAAAAGATATCAGCCCAGTCGGCTGCAATTTGGTCGACAGACTGGGGCAGTTCGAGGCGATCTTTTAATTCTTTAAGAAATGTCCATTCATCAATACGGCCGCTTTCGAGATCCATGAGCATGGCGTGAAAACCAAGGCTCATGGCTCGTTCCATGAGTCCCACTCCATCAAGCCCAATCGGTTTGCCGAGTCGCCCGGCAGCGATTTTATAATCAAAGTAGGCGATGACATTTCCGAAGTCGAAAATGATGGTCTTTATTTTCGCTGATGGCATGGAATATCTCGAAAGTCAGATGTATTCTGGGAGAATGGGCGTTAGAACCGTTGAAAGTTAATTCTTTCTGGCGAGTTTGGCTTCGAACCAGTTTACCATTTCAGTGGTCGCTTTTTTGGCGTCGTCCTTTTGGAACCCGTGCCCTGCCCCTTCGATGACAACGAGTTTGCTGTCGACTTTTTCCGAGTCGAATGCTTTTTTAATGTCATAGCTATGTTTGATTGGGACGAGGTCGTCCTTATCGCCTGCGATTAAAAGCGACGGGGCGTCGTCGGAACTGACAGCCAGCAAGGGAGAAACCAGTTTCGCGGTTTTCATATCCAACTCGAGTGCCGGAAAGCGGTCGTACATTTTGGCGTGGTCAGGGTTGCTCCAAGCCATTTCGCGGAGGTCGGTTGGGGCAACCCAGGCGCAAACTGCTGCAACACGGTCACTGACTTTCAATACGGGATCTTTGGACTTTTCGTCGCCTTTGTCGGAAGTTGTTCCAAGCATCAGTGATAGGTGCCCGCCAGCACTTAGCCCGTAAACACCAATCCGGTCGGCGTCGATTTGAAACTTTTCGGAGTTCAGGCGAATAAATCGGACGCTTCGGCGGACATCCTCCACCGCCTCTGCGATACCGAATTTCGGGCTGCTGCCGTGGCGGATAGCGAAAACGGTAAAGCCTTTGTCTGTAAGAGGCTTAAACATGGCCTGGGCTTGTTCCGGAGGTGTCCAGCTGGAGTACCATCCGCCACTGACCATGAAAAGAACGGCGGCACCATTGGCTTCCGTTTTCGGCTTGAATATATCGAATGTCAGTGCCAAACCGTGTTTATGGCCATAAACGACGTCAGGTGTGATTTCTAGTTCGACGGCTTTTAGGGTTGTCCCCAGGAGAGTGGTACTGAGCAAGGCGATGGCAAGAAGATGGAGACGCATTTGATTCTCGTCGAGTCTGGTGATTTGAATAGATCTGAATAAGAACGATTTAGACCAGAAAAGCCAGGTGTATGCAAGTGAAAACTTGGTTCTATGGCAGATTTGGAGTGTCAATTTGAGCGGTTGGGAATCATTTGGAATGATCGGCGAAGATCAAAATCTTTAAAATTCTGGCAATATTCTGAAAACAATCCTGTTCTTCTTCTGGAATTTTCATGTATGATGGTAATAGCTCATCCCATCTCATCCAAATCAATTTAAAGTCGACCTGAATCATTTCACGGTCGAGCCAACCCCCCCAATCTTCGTTCAGTAGGTCCTGAATATGCTTCTGACGAGCTTGAAACGAATCTTAAACATTGTGAATGTTAGATCTTGCACGACTTGGCTTGTGTTTGTGATGACGTTTTTTATGGTTCAGGCCAAGGCGTCCGATGGCGAAATCAGCTACAGGCGTGAGGTGTTACCCCTGCTCACAAAACTTGGCTGTAATTCCGGTCCGTGCCATGGGAATTTGTCGGGTAAAGGTGGTTTGAAGCTGAGTTTGAGGGGCGAAAATGCACCGTCAGACTGGCTGACTCTGACCCACGATGCGTTTGGACGACGCCTCAGTACAAGTCTTCCGGAGTCGAGTCTTTTACTTGCCAAACCGATGGGAGCTCTGGCTCACGAGGGTGGTATCCGGTTCAAGCCCGGCGATTCTTCATATGAAATTCTGGCAGGTTGGATTGCTCA
>CAMBZY010000387.1 GCA_945872325.1 Candidatus Kuenenia stuttgartensis
TTCACAGTCTGCGTATTATCGACTCCACTGGTCACTCAGCTTGCTCGATGGGCAGGTGCGATTGACAAGCCTGACAATAACCGGAAAGTTCACATTGCAGCGACTCCACGGATGGGCGGACTGGCCCTGGCTGTGGGATTGTTTGCAGGTATGATTATGGCGGCGTTTTTACAGAGATCGCGTGGGATCGACGAAACAGCGCCCCATTGGGCGGCTCACCAGTTGGCGATCTGGGCGGCCTCTGTGGTGATTCTGATTGTGGGCGTTTTGGACGACACGCAGGATCTAAGGCCCCGGATCAAGCTGGCTGGTCAGTCTCTGGCTGTTTTGATCCTTTATTTTTGTGGAATCCGGATCGAAAAAATTTCCAGTCTCGGCATGTTGATTGATCTCAACGTATTTTCGCTGGACACAGTTCTCGCTGGCTTTGCGATCCATTTCAGCCCTGCCAGTTTCGTGGTGACCTGGTTCTGGTTCATCGCATGTATGAACATTTGGAACCTGATTGATGGGATGGATGGGCTTGCGAGTGGGGTGGGACTATTGGTCAGCGGGACACTGACGATCATCTCGCTTCATGGCGCAAACATGGGACCAGCAGCACTTTCAGTGGCACTATCGGGAGGTCTGGCTGGGTTCTTGCTCTATAACTGGCATCCAGCCTGTATTTTCCTAGGCGATAGCGGGAGCTTGCTGATTGGCCTTTTGGTGGGCGTGATCGGGGTGGAAGGGTCATTAAAAGGGCCATCGGCTGTTTCGATCCTGTTCCCGATTCTGGCCATGGGGCTGCCTATATCTGATACAGCGATGGCGATTTTTCGACGATGGGTGAGAAACTTGCCACTCTCGGCGGCAGATCGCCGGCACATTCACCACCTGTTGATCGGGCTTGGTTTGAACCCGCGTCAGGCCGCTGTTCTGCTTTATTGCTTTTCAGGGTTCCTTTGCGGCGTCGTGCTTCTTGGGCTGGCTTTCAACCATGAGTTTCTCGCCCTCACGCTGGGCTTCTCTGGTTGTCTGGCGTTTTTGATTGTCCTGATGAGCCGGCGTGATGAATTGACAACACTGAGATCAGACCTGAACGACCGGATGGCGCGTGGGAAGCTCGACCGCAAGGCGGCTGTGATTTGTTTTACGGCGATTCAGAAGCAGGAGCTTTGTCGTGAAGAGTCAGGCTTGTGGAAACTCTTTGCCGAGGCTTGCCAGCTCCTGTTAGTGACACATTTGAGTGTGGTGAATTCAGAGACTGGCGAGGCGATCCTTGAGATTGCGGAACCGGATAAATCGGCGAATGATTCACCTCTGCAATGGCGATTCGAGAATCCGTGCGGTGGCTCGCGATTTGTCTGGACGATGTGCGTTGCGGAGGATACCGACGTGGATGCAGATATCATTTACCGCTACATCTATCGCTTATTGAAGAGTACATCGCAAAAGGTTGAACAGATGCGGATGCGGAACGAAGTTCCAGGCATGGCCAGTGACACTGTGGCCGGGGGTTTGACGGAGGCTGAGATTCGGCTTCCGATCAGTCATCAAACGTTGGAGGCGGTCTGAGGAGTTCCCACGGAACTTTCAGGCATGCGTGAAATGAAAAACTGAGAGGGCACTTGCGTTCGCGGGCTTGGTCTGACAAGAATAAGCTACTCGAGACAAGACACTTCGACGGACTGACACTAGACTTGCCTCATTGATTCCTGGCCGGAGCGCCTGTGGAGAGACGATTCATGGATCGAATCCCGAACAATTCAACACCTCCCTGGGCTCTCCCAGCAGGGAACGCGTTGGACCAAACCAAAACACCAGCCGATTATTTATCCGCTGTGAAGCGTCGGTTCTGGCTGGTGGCCAGCACGACTTTTGCAGGCTTTCTGCTGCTCTCGCTGATCGTGATCCGGATGCCGGACAAGTATCAGAGTCTGGGCGAGGTTCAGGTGGAACCGCCTCAGTTTGACGGCCACGTCAGCGGGATGATGGCCAGCAAGATTGAGCAGAGAAGCATCGACGACCACGAAAAATTTGTTTCCAACAAAGTGGCCCGGCTTCGCAGCCGTGGTCTGGCCACCCGTGTCGGGCTTTATGAAGAGGCTCGGCTGGACGGTACGGAACAGGATGTGGCTGACGAGATTCAGGAAGGCCTGAGTGTTCGTCCTCAGCCTGGGACCAATATATTTGTCGTGAGCATGAAGGGCCAGAATGCAGCCCGGGTGACGATGCTGCTGGAGAAGTTGATCTCATCGTTCAGCGAAGAGGTGAACCGCGAGGTTGAAGACCGGATCAAGAACTCACGCGAGCATGTGGCCAGCGCCCTATCCGCCCAGGAACGTGAGATGAGCGACATTCTGGATCGGATCAACCGCCTGGTGGTCGAGTCGAAGATTCTGTCGCCGGATGGGGAAAGTCTGCTGGAGCGTCGGTATCAGAATCTGCGAGATGCACTGATCCAGAAAAGGGCCAAGCTGGATGCCATGGAGCATCAGACCCAGACGGCCCGGATGCGTCCGGATTCACCGATCGCTCCCTCAACAGGTGCGATTCAGGACAGGATCGCCGAGCTGAAGATCAAGGAGGACAGCTATGTGGAGCAAGCCAGTCGCCTTGAGCGCAATATCAGGAACAGTAATCGCGACCCAGTGGTGATCGACATTCGCAATCGTTTGTCCAATATTCAGGACCAGATTCGCGAGTACGAGGCCATGAGCGAGCCTCCACCAGTGCGTCTGACTGGCGATGTTCCAGACCTGTTCATGGAATCACTGCGAGACGAAACCGCCAGGATCGAGCAAGAGCTTGATAAGATCAACCAGCAGATTCAGGAAACACTGCCTCAGATGCTGGCCTTCAGGACACTTGACGAAGAGCGGAAGCGAAAGATTCAGTCGATTGAGACACTCCGCCAGCAGCTCTCAAATTTTGACATTCTGACTAAAACACGTTCGTTGCCAGTCACGGTCACAGCCCAGCCGACTCAGCCCTTGAAGCCTGTCTGGCCGCCACGCAAGCTCTTGCTGGCTGTCTCGTTTTTAGGGAGTCTGGCCGGCTCGCTGGGCTTGGTTCTGTTGCTGGAACACTCGGACAAGACTGTCAGGAGCCCTGAGCAGATTGCCGAGATACTTGGGTTGCCATTGTATGGAGTCGTCCCGCGAATCCGCCGACATCCAAAGCTTCAAAGGGCAGGGCACTTATGGACAACGGCCGTGCCGCACTCGCTTGAGGCGGACTCGTATCGCAATCTCAGGGCCAGCATTCTGGGCGGGGTGTCAGGTCAATCGAAACAGCCGCGTCACATATTGGTCACAAGTGCCAAGGCTGGAGAAGGTAAAAGCACCACTGCACTGAACCTGGCTGCGACTTTTGCACGTGCCGGAGAGCGGACCATTTTGGTCGACGCCGACCTGCGAAGGCCGAGTCTGGGTGGTCTGGTGGGACAGGATCCTGATCGTCCAGGGCTGGTGGATGTCCTGTGTGGCCGAAACGTCTGGCAGGAGGTGGTCGCCTCCGGAGAGATTCCGCACCTGGATTTGATGACCACGGGCAAGGTGGGCGAAACACCAATCGAAATCCTTGGGAGCCGCGAACTGAGGCAGCTTCTGGCCGGATTGGCCAAGCACTATGACCGGGTCATTCTGGATGGCCCCGCTGTTCTTGGTCTGGCCGATTGCCGGATGTTGGGTCAAATTGTGGACGGATGCCTGATGGTGGTTCGGGCGAATCCTCACAATATCAACCCGATCCAGCGTGCCAAGGTCATGCTTGAGCAGAGTCATGTGCCTTTGATTGGAGTGGTTTATAACGGTTTGACGGAAGATTATCAGAACTGGTCAAGTTATGGCTCTCCAGCAGCCCACATGGCTCGTGGCAATGCCATTCCATGGTCACAGCCGGTTGGAATGAGCCCGATGGGGCAATCGGCACCACTTGCGATCAGTGATCGTGGCGGTGTTCGCGGGTACAAGGAAGGACAGGTCGTATGACGGCTCTCATCCGACGCCGCGAATTCTGGCTTGAATGGCTTTGCCTTGTCCCATTGGTCATGGTC
>CAMBZY010000388.1 GCA_945872325.1 Candidatus Kuenenia stuttgartensis
AAGGTCTGCATCATCGTCATAAAGACGATGTCATTTTGATCACCGGCCCTGCCGAAGGGCCTGAAGGCGATCTATTTGCACGCGCCGAGAGTCAGGGCTTTACCGTAGAACGAATGCCCGAACTGGTTCGAGCCATCCGTCCAGGCACAGACTGGGCCGCTTATCGCGCTCTCAGGGAAAGCATTCGTCGCCATAAGCCCGACGTGGTCCACACGCACAGTTCCAAGGCCGGAATCGTTGGCCGTGCCGCTGCGTGGCATGAAAAAGTGCCAGCCGTCGTACACACGATTCACGGAATGCCGTTCGGCAGATTCGAAAAATGGCATAAGAATCTGGCATATATTACCCTCGAAAAATGGGCCGCCAAGCGGTCACACGCCATTGTGAGCGTGGCCGATGCCATGAGCGAGCAGGCTCTGGCCGCTGGTGTGGGCCGCCCGGATCAGTTCCTGACCGTTTATTCCGGCATGGACGTTGATTCGTTCCTGAATCCGCCCCGATCCCGCGACGATGTCCGAAAAGAGCTTGGTCTTGGCCCTAATGACGTTGCATTTGCAACAGTTGCCAGGCTTTTTGAGCTCAAAGGCCACGACGATATCCTGGCTGTCGCTGCCGATGTGATCAAAGCCAATCCAAACGTCCGGTTCGTATTCATCGGCGACGGCATTCTGCGCGACCGTTTCAAGGCCGATGCCAAACGCATGGGAATCGAACACGCCATTATTTTCACAGGTCTGGTTCCACCTGGTCGAATTCCGGAATTGATCGGCGCTGTTGATGCCGTGGTCCACCCCAGCCTTCGCGAGGGACTGGCCCGTGTCCTGCCGCAGTCGCTCATTGTGGGCCGACCTGTGATCAGTTACGACATCGACGGGGCCAGGGAAGTTGTTCTAAGTACCACGGGGCACTTGCTTAAACCTCAGGATTTACCGGCCCTTAAAGAAGCAATTCAGGACCTGGCCGACAACCCAGATAAGCGTGCGAAAATGGGAGCGGAAGGCCGACGCCGATTTGCCCACCAGTTTCGCAGCGAAACCATGGCCGACGAACTCAGAGGCCTATATGAGCGGCTTCTCGCCGGTCAGCCTGTACGCCCTCAAGGCTTGGGCTGGAGACGGGCGGAGTGGCCTGAGGGCGTGGACATCTGCTCTGTTCCGAACTGAATTCGGCGAACGAAAACTTCTGAAAAAAAACGATCGGAGGGTTCAAGCCGATTGCGAAGCTGTTCGCGAGTTGATAAATTTAAATCAGAGTGGCTGGGACAACACTTCAGAGATTGAGCATCAAAGGACTGAAACCGATGGCAAAAGCGAAATATGGTTGGTACAGAGACCCTGAAAAAGTCGAGAAGCCCAAGATTTCGGCAACTGAAAAGGCCGAAGTTCAGTCAAAGGCTGATCAGTTGATTGAAACAGTTTTAAAGCCGACACATATTAAACCTCCGGACCCTGGCTCAAATTTCAATTACATTGCAGATTTCAAATCGAAGTGGATTGGTTCGTCCTTTTACATGATATCAATCTATAACTGCCCGGCTGAAAATGCAATTGCACCGAGCTTTGAATCGAAATTTGCCCGTCTGGAATATGCTGGGAATAATCGGTATCACCTTTCTTTTATGCGTCACACAGGAAGTTGGGTGAACCTTCTCGCGGAAGCCACCTTGGACGATTGTATGGGATCAATCGAGGACGATCCCTGGTTCCATCCGTAAACAACACCCGATTTTAAGGGAAACCCCGGTTGGATTGTATTGGATTTATCTAGCCGGGCTTGGCGCTAGCCCCGGTTCGATTGAATTGGATTTATCTAGCCGGTCTTGGCGCTAGCCCCGGTTCGATTGAATTGGATTTATCTAGCCGGGCTTGGCGTTAGCCCCGGTTCGATTGAATTGCATATATCTAGCCGGGCTTGGCGTTAGCCCCGGTTCGATTGAATTGCATTGGATTTATCTAGCCGGGCTTGGCGCTAGCCCCGGTTCCGAATATCCCATCCAACCGGGGCTCACGCCAAGACCAGCTAGCAAACCACCCAATTTTTCAGGCTTGAATGGGCACTCGCCATGCCCTTCGGACAACAAATCAAAACCTGCCCCTTCCCTCATCTGAATTCCAGGCACCTAAAGAAATCCAATCTGGAAGCTCGTTTCAAGCCTGTCCAAAGCATCTCCAATACCGTAAAATCTTTCCTGTGGCATAACTCCAATCCAACCTTCTCAGTGGATCGCACAACTCTCAGCCCATGCAGCCTGCACCGGTCGATCTAACGTCTGAAGACCGCTCTTCACTCACAACCTACCTCCTTGGCATGGTTGAGGTTGAAGATATTCTGGCAGCGCAGAGGCGTTTAATTTTCGAGCTGGAAGAGTCAGGCGACGTCGCTCTGATTCTGTGCGAACACGCATTAGCCCTGACCATCGGCCGGTCCGGCAGTAGAGCCCATATCGTTCCTGACGACGACGAACTTAAAATCGAAGGCCTGACCCCGAAATGGGTCCAGCGAGGCGGCGGATGCTGGCTTCACACCCCTGGTCAATTGGCTGGCTATCTGATCGGAAAGTTACCAATTCTGGCCAATTCCGCCCAGGATTACATGCACACTCTAGAACACGCCCTGGTTCGCGTCATGGCCGATTTTGACGTGCCGGCCAAAGGCGATCTGGCCCATGACGGGCTCTATGTCTCTGGCAAACGAGTCGCAGCATTGGGCGTTTCTGTTTTCAGAGATATGGTACACTATGGATTCCTGCTGAACGTGGGCCCCTACATGAGGCCTTTCGAGCAGCTTGAAGAGCCGGGACTGGACGAAACTCGTTCCCTCAAACAGACTTCCATGGAGGCTGTCAGGGTTCGACCCGTGCCGCCGGCAAGATTGAGAAGCCGGTTGATCGAAGAAATTCGTGACGCCTTCAAGCTCGAGCCAGGGCCAGTATTTACGGAAACTAGCGGCTTCTCGCCGCTGCCAGAGGTAGGCAAACGTCATGTCAGCCAATGATTCGCTGGTTCAGATCGGAATGGGCCCGGAACCTGACCAAATCGACCTGTTGCCAGCCCCAAGCTGGCGTCCTGCCCTGCCCCGATGGCTCAAACGCCCGTTGCCGGCAACTGGTGGGATTGGTTTCACACGCGACCTGATCGCCGACCTCAAACTCGAAACCATTTGCGAAAGCGGTAAGTGCCCGAACCGGACAGAGTGCTGGTCACGGAAAACCGCCACATTTATGGTCCTCGGCGAAACCTGCACCCGCCCATGCGGCTTCTGTGCCGTCAAGCGTGGCCGCCCGGAAGAGGTGGCTGAGGATGAGCCGGAACGCCTGGCTGAAGCCTCTGCTCGGATGGGTTTACGTCACGTGGTGATCACATCCGTTACGCGCGATGACCTGCCCGATGGCGGAGCCGATCACTTCCGTCGCTGCATTCTGGCCGTACGTGAACGATCCGGAGCGACCGTCGAGGTACTTACGCCCGACTTCAATGGCGACACAAACGCTTTGGATATCGTGCTTTCCGCCAAACCAGAGGTTTTCAACCATAATATGGAGACAGTCAATCGTCTCCAGCAATTCGTGCGCCGAAAAGCCCAATACGAGGTCAGCCTGAAGGTGCTGGCGTACGTCAAGCAGACGGCTCCTGAGATCCGCACCAAGTCCGGCCTGATGCTGGGTTTGGGTGAGTCTACCGAAGAGATTCTGGAAACCCTGAGCGACCTGAGGGCCGCCGGCTGCGACCTGATCACCATGGGCCAATACCTCCAGCCATCGGCCAAGCACCTCTCCGTTCAAAGATACTTACCACCCGAAGAATTCGACCGACTCGGCGAACTGGCCCGCCGGCTAGGGTTTGTCGACGTCGCAAGCGGCCCATTCGTGAGGTCAAGCTACCACGCCGATGAAATGGCAAAGTTCTGAGTCGAATCGATCTGACGATAATTTAAACATGAAAGAGCATCACGAATATGATGCTCTTCCACAGACTTGGGATCAGGCCAAAATTGATCCCGGTTTTTGAGCGAACCACGTGCTA
>CAMBZY010000389.1 GCA_945872325.1 Candidatus Kuenenia stuttgartensis
GGACTTTCAGGACATTTCAACAAAATCATAATCGATTTGATACGGCATTGCGAACGAGTAAGCAAGACCTGGCTGAGGATTCATGAAAGTACTATGGCTGGTTCATATTTCCGGGAGAATCAATTTACCATAAACCCCAAAGCGGCCCCTGCTGTTGGCTGGTCTTTTTTGTTATGATCTGGGCATCAACCCGCCGAAAGCTGAACTTCCCAAGGAAAAACCAGATGAGACTCTTTGATCTCACCGGCCGTGTGGCCGTCGTTTCAGGTGCCGCCCAAGGCATGGGCCGGGCCACCGCTCTGGCTTTGTCTGAAGCAGGAGCCGACCTCGTCCTGGTCGACCGAAACCTCGACGGCGCTGAAGCCACCGCCAACGATGTGCGCCGACATGGCCGGCGGGCTATTGTAGAAAACACCGACGTCTCCAGCCCCGACGCCATCGCTGAACTCTTCAGACGAGTCGATTCCGAATTCGGCCGGGTCGACTTTCTCGGCAATATCGCTGGCGATGGGATTCTCTCCAAGCCTGAGGATCTGACCATCGCTGATCTCCATAAAGTCCTGCAAAATCTGGTTGTAGGGCGGTTTGCGATGTGTCAGGAAGCTGGCCGAAGGATGCTCGCCCAGGGGCGTGGCTCGATCATGAACATTGGCTCTCTGGCCAGCACCACCGCTTTGGGGCGCGGCCACATTGCTTACAGCATGGCCATGGGTGCCGTGGTTCAGATGACGCGTGAGCTCAGTACGGAATGGAGCTGCCGGGGCGTGCGTGTGAACTGCGTCACTCCGGCTCAGGTCATCAACCCCAGCCTCTCTGCCCGCATGGAGCAGGATCCGACCCTGGAAGGCCGCTTTCTGAAGGGCATTCCAGCAGGCCGACTGGGCCAGCCCAACGATATTTCAGGACTGGCTGTGCTGCTCGCTTCGGACGCATCGGAATGGATCACAGGGGCGATCATTCCGATGGATGGAGGCAATATGGCCATGAACGCAGGCGGAACACCCGGCCACGAACAGCATCCAGTGCAGACATTTCGATCTGAAAAGAAGGACTGATCCAACATGGCGAACTTACCCACGAACTTGCCTGACGAACTGCTTGGCAGCCTTTTTCGCACCATGCAGATCATTCGCCAGACCGAAGAGGAACTGGCCCGCTCCCATCAGCGAGGTCTGGTGCACGGCGCATGCCACACTTATGTGGGCGAAGAGGCCATTGCGACCGGTGTTTGTGCCCATCTGAACCATCAGGATGTCGTTTTCAGTACCCACCGGGGCCACGGTCACGCACTGGCCAAAGGCATGCCTCCCAAAGAGCTGATGGCCGAACTTTTTGGCCGGAGCACAGGTTGCTCGCAGGGCCGGGGCGGGAGCATGCACCTGTTCTCTCCTGAAATTGGGATGATGGGCACCAGCGGAATCGTCGGCCCCTGTATCCTGCAGGCGTGTGGCGGTGGCTATAGCTCCAAAATCCTCAAAAACGGTACGGTCGGTGTCGCCTTTTTCGGTGACGGTGCTGTGAATAATGGAGCGTTCCACGAAGGCCTGAACATGGCCTCGATCTGGAAATTACCCGTCCTGTTTATCTGCGAAAACAACCAGTTCGCCACAGAAGTTCCGTTTGCATATGCCAGCGGTAACCCCAGCGTCGGCAATCGCGGATCAGCTTATGGGATTCCCGGCTATGAGATTGACGGCAACGACGTTCTGGAAGTTTACCGCGTGGCCGGTGAAGCCGTCGCCCGTGCCCGCGCTGGTCAGGGACCGACTCTGATTGAGTGCAAAACCTATCGAACCCGTGCGCATGCCGAAGGTATGGGAGATTTTACCTATCGCACCAAGGAAGATGTCGAGGAATGGAAGAAACTCTGCCCGATTTTAAGACTCCGGATGAATGCCAATTGTGACGATGCATTTGACAAGATTGAAAAAGAAGTGGCTGAACTGGTGCAGGAAGGTCGCCAATTCGCAGAGCAAAGCCCTGTGCCCGCCCCTGAAACAGCCTCTCGACATGTGTATTCGTCCGACACTCGTAAAATCCAGGAGCCTGCCACAACTTCAACTCGCCAGATCAGCTTCGGCCAGGCCACTCTGGAAGCCCTTTCCGAAGAAATGGCTGTCAATCCTGCCATTTGGGTGATGGGTGAAGGCATTGGCAAACGTGGTGGAAATTTCGTGACCACCAAAGGTCTTTATGAACTTTACGGCCCTGAAAGGCTTTGCGATACGCCGATTTGCGAGCGTGGATTCGTCGGCCTGGCCTGTGGAGCAGGCATGACCGGCACTCGGCCTGTGATCGACTTCATGTTCGCCGACTTCGTCCTCGACGGATTCGGTGAAATCGTCAATCAAATTGCCAAAATGCAATATATGTCCAGCGGTCGCCTGAAAATGCCCGTTCTGCTGAGAGGCTGCATCGGCATCGGTCACTCGGCTGCAACCCACCACTCAGGCAGCTATTACGGCATGTATGGCCAAGTGCCTGGCCTCCGTGTGGTCGTGCCCTCGTCGGCTGCAGATGCCAAGGGGTTGCTCAAACATGCTCTCCGCTGCGACGATCCCGTTCTCTTTCTGGAGCATCGCGAAATCCTTCAAACCAAAGGTCCTGTCCCTGATGGAGATTATGAAATTCCATTTGGAGTCGGCCGGATTGTGCGTGAAGGCCGCCATGTGACGGTGGTTGCTCTCGCTAGAATGGTTCACTTGACACTATCTGTCTGCGACGAGCTTGAAAAAGCCGGAATCTCCGTCGAAATCATCGATCCACGAACCGTTTCGCCGCTGGATACGGATATTATCCTGAAATCGGTCGCCAAAACTGGCCGGTTACTCGTCGTGGACGAACCTCCAGGCCAATACGGCTTCTCAGGCGAGATCGCCGCCCGCGTGGCCGACGCCGGTTTTAACGACCTCGACGCTCCCATCCGCCGCCTCACAGGCACCTTCTGCCCCACTCCCTACAGCCCATCGTTGGAGAGTGTGGTCGTGCCACAGGCCAGCCAGATCGCCCAGGCCATTCGTGACCTGGTTCAGGAATAATGAATTTCGTGCAGAAATCAAAATCAAAATGCAACTGAAAAACGCCCAGTCATGACAGGTGAACCACGACATGCATGAAATCCGAATCCCTCGACTCGGCTGGTCTATGGAACAAGGCACATTTGTGCGCTGGCTGAAGCAGCACGGAGATCAGGTCAAAAAAGGCGATGCCCTGTTTGAACTTGAAGGTGATAAAAATGTGCAAGAAATTGAATCTGTGGAAGTGGGCCAATTAAATATCCCAGCCGATTCGCCCAAGCCGGGCACAACGGTCGATGTCGGGACGCTTTTGGCATATTTGATTGAAGCCGGCGAAAGTTTACCGCTGACTGAAATCCAATCGTCGGTGGAAAAACCTCAGGAAAAAACGCCAAAAAATGCGGGCCCTGCCGCCCGCCGACTGGCGGCTGAAATGGGCATTGCCCTGGAAGAGATCACGGGCACAGGTCGATCGGGACTGATCACCAAAGAGGATGTCTCAGTAGCAGCCAGTTTATTGACAGCACCGAATAAAACCGAAGTTTCAAATGCAATCATCGAATTAAAAAAATCGGCGATTGCCACCCCAAGGGCCAAAAAAGTCGCTCGGGAACATCGTATTCAATGGCAGAATCTGATCGGTACAGGTCGTGACGGCCGGATTCGCGAAGTCGACATTTTAAATGCCATTCAGGCCCAGTCTGCAAATACAACAAGTGCTTCTGTCGTAACAGTCGGCCAGAAACTCTCGCCCCGCCGCCGCGCAATTGCAGATCGTTTGCGTCGCAGTCAGGAGCTGACAGTGCCTGTCACTCTGCACTCGCAGGTGGACGTCACAGAATTGGTCGCCCTCCGCAATCGGCTTAAAAAAGCCACTCCCACCAACGTACCCGCCTTCACGGACATGATTGCCGCCCTTTTGCCGTGGGTCTTCAAACGGCATCCGCAGATGTCTGTCGTTTGGGGTCAGGGTCACACAGAACTGATCCAGATCGCCCA
>CAMBZY010000390.1 GCA_945872325.1 Candidatus Kuenenia stuttgartensis
GGTGGGTGTGGACCTTGTGGGCGGATATTCTGCGCTGGTCCAGAAGGGGACGACTCCGGCGGCTTCGATCTTGATGGAAAGCTTGCCTGAAGTTCTCTCAACAACAACCAGAGTCTGTGCTTCCATCAATGTGGGCACTACAGCAGCAGGTATCAATATGGATGCCATTGCCCGACTTGGACACATCATCAAGCAGATCGCAGAACGAACTCGGGCGAGTGATGGATTTGGCTGTGCCAAACTGGTGATCTTTGCGAACGCTCCGACCGATAACCCGTTTATGGCAGGTGCTTTCCATGGAGTGGGCGAGCCTGATGTTGTCGTAAATATCGGTGTTTCTGGGCCAGGCGTGGTCAAGGCGGCTGTGGCGGGACTGGTCGCCGCTTCAGGTGGCAAAGTGACACTTGGTGAGATCGCTGAAGAGATCAAGCACACTGCGTTTAGGGTGACTCGCGTGGGCGAGTTGATTGGTCGCGAAGTGGCCAGCCGAATGGGCGTGGCGTTTGGAATTCTCGACCTTTCGCTGGCTCCAACTCCTCAGGTGGGCGATAGTGTGGGCGAAATTCTTCAGGCCATGGGCGTCAAGCGATTGGGGGCACCTGGTACGACGGCTGCACTGGCCCTACTCAACGATGCTGTGAAAAAGGGCGGGGCGTTTGCGTCAAGTTCAGTCGGTGGGATGTCAGGAGCGTTTATTCCAGTGACTGAGGATTTGGCTCTGGGAGCTGCAGTTGCGGCAGGCGATTTGACATTGAACAAGCTGGAAGCGATGACTGCTGTCTGTTCAGTGGGCCTGGACATGATCCCGGTGCCGGGCGATACTGACGCGGAAACGCTGGCGGCCTTGATTGCTGACGAAATCTCGATTGGTGTGATCAATCATAAAACCACTGCCGTGCGGGTGATACCCGTGCCGGGCAAGGGCGTTGGCGACATGGCGGTTTTTGGTGGATTGTTTGGCGAGTCGGTGATCGTTCCGATCAATGCGGCAGGTGGATCAACGGATTTCGTACGCCATGGCGGACGTATTCCTGCCCCTTTGTCCAGTTTGCGGAACTAATCTGTGAACCACGTGCAAAACCTTCAATCAAATCGAGTTATGGAACTTCCGAAGCTCAATCCGAATCGTTCTGTCGATGCCGTATTATGGGATTTTGACGGAGTGATTGCACGCACTGAGAATCTCCATGTGGCCGCTTGGCAAAGAGTGGTCAGGCACGTGGAAATTGGACTTCCAGCGGATGCCTTCAAGACGGCCGCAACCGAAGATGATCGCGATCTGGTGGCCCGCGTGTTTGAATCTGCTGGTGTTTCACTCCATACAAGTCAGGTGCTTTCCTGGTGTGCTGCCAAGCAGGAAGTGTTGATCCAACTTCTAAAGATGGCTCCGCCGATTTATCCTTCCGTCCCTGATGTGATGAGATCGATTGCAACCCAAGGAATTCGGCAAGCGATTGTGACCAGTACCTGGCGTGCCAACGTGCAGGCGACGCTTGGTGGTTCAAAGCTGCTGGAACTGATGGAATTCATTATTGCTAAAGAGGATGTGGCGAGACCGAAGCCGTCTCCAGACGGTTATCGTTTGGCTGTTCAGAGACTTGGCCTGCCACCGTCCAGATGCGTGGCGTTAGAGGATTCGCCAACTGGGCTGTCAGCTGCAAGATCTTCCGGTGTAAGCGTTTTAGCTGTGGCTCATCCGTTTTCTCCAGCAGAATCAAGAGGCGGCAACTGGGCTGGTGGGGCTCGGGTTATGTCGGATCTAAGTCAACTGGCTACGGTTTTGGCCGCTTCGGAATTGGCCTGAAATGGGCTAAAATGCCAGACTTTTCAAAGTTACGGCTGACTAAAAATCGCCAAGTGTGCTAATCTAGGCTCATTCAGCGTGATGAGTGTGATGAGCCTTTGTGTGGAACTGGCTTCATTTTTCATCCTCCAACAAAACAATCCGCTAGGCTTGAAAGTAAATCCAAATGCTTGACCTGAAATATGTTCTGGCAAATGTTGAGCTCGTCAAACAAAATTGTCGCGACCGACACGTCTCGCCAGAGATTCTTGAAGAGATTGATCATGTGGTTCGTCTTGATGGCGAATATCGGATCGTACTTCGAGATGTGGAAGAGCTTCGCCGACGCCAGAACGAAGTGGCTCAGTCTACGGGCAAAGAAAAAGATCCTGCCAAGCGATCTGAATTGGTGACTGAGGGTAAGGGTTTAAAGACGACGGCTTCTGAAAAAGAAGAAACGCTGAGGGCTCTTGAGGCAGAATTGAAGGACCGTCTGGGCCGCGTTCCGAACATGACGCACCCGGATGCCCCGGTTGGGTCAGGCGACGACGCCAATGTTGAGCTGCGGATAGTAGGTACTCCACGCACGTTCAGCTTCAAGCCAAAAGATCACCTGGAAATCGGTCGTGCCCTCGATTTGATCGACTTCGAAACCGGTGGAAAGGTGAGCGGTAGCGGATTCTATTTTCTGAAGAACGATGCCGTGATGCTCGACCTGGCACTTCAGCAATTTGCCATGCAGAAATTGGCCAGAGCCGGTTTCACACCCGTAATCACGCCTGACCTGGCAAGGATTCAAATCCTTGAAGGGATTGGATTTAACCCACGCGGTAATGAGACTCAGGTCTATTCAGTTGAGAATACCGACCTCTGTCTTGTCGGCACAGCCGAGATTACTTTGGGCGGAATGCTGGCCGACACAGTGCTTGAGGAAAAAGATTTGCCACGCCGGTTTGTGGGCCTGTCGCACTGTTTCCGTACCGAGGCAGGGGCAGCCGGTCGGGCCAGCAAGGGGCTATATCGGGTTCACCAGTTCACAAAAGTCGAGATGTTTGCATTCACGACACCTGAGCAGTCTGGGCCGTTGCATCTGGAACTGCTGAAGATGGAGGAAGAGATCTTCCAGGAACTGGGCATTCCGTATCGAGTGATCGACACCTGCACAGCTGACCTGGGCGGGCCGGCTTATCGCAAGTTTGACCTTGAGGCGTGGATGCCAGGGTTCTTCGATGGCGGAGGGTTTGGAGAGGTCACCAGCACTTCTGACTGCGGCGATTACCAGGCACGTCGCCTGAACATCCGCTACAAATCCGAAGGCCAGAAGGGCACTCGCTTTGTGCACACCTTAAATGGGACCGCCGTAGCCTTGTCACGTGCGATCATCGCGATCCTCGAAAATTATCAGAGAGAAGACGGACTGGTGGATGTTCCAGCCGTTTTGGTACCAATCATGGGTAAGACCGTCATGGGTGCCAAGGCCTGACATTTGATGAGCCCGCCTTTGGTGAACCTGGGCGGGCAATCTCTATCATTTCGAAACTTGTAAATGACTGGAACGGGAGCGATCACCGGTGCGGAATCCATTGTTGATTCCTGATTTGCGCGAAATCATCAGGGACGGCCAAGCGGCTGACCTGGTCGATTTTTTCGCGGATTACAATGCGCCGCGGATTGCCGAAATGCTTGAGGATTTTGAGCCGGGCGAACAGGTTGAAATTCTTGCCCTGCTGGAGCATCGTCAGCGTGGAGAGGTGTTCAGCTATCTTGATCTCGATACGCAAGTCCATTTGGCTGAAACACTTCCAACCGATGTGATCGCCAGCGTGCTTCAATGGATGCCGCACGATGACCGCGCCAAGCTGGCCTATCAGCTTGAGGAAGAGCAAGTGGATCAGATCCTTCGCCAGTTGGCTCAGGCTGAGCGTGAGGATATTCGGCGATTGCTGGCTTATGAGCCAGGCACAGCCGGTGCGGTGATGACCACCGATTATGCTGCACTGCCGCCTCAGATCACTGTGCGAGAGGCCATTGCAAGGCTTCGTCAAGAGGCCCCTGACCGCGAAACAATTGACTATGCCTATGTGATCGACGCGCATCGTAAGCCTTTAGGGCTTGTCTCTTTAAAGCAACTGATCCTGGCCCGGCCTTCGGTTCGTATCGAAGAGATCATGAATCGGGACGTGATTTTGGGCAAGGTTTTTGACGACCAGGAAGAAATTGCCCGAA
>CAMBZY010000391.1 GCA_945872325.1 Candidatus Kuenenia stuttgartensis
AATCGCCGATGATCGAAGCCAGAGTCGGTGAAAAGTTGACCATTCCGCTGGTCTATACAAAGCGAAGCGAATTCTCTGGCGACAAGATTCAAATGAAGCCAATTGGCGCTGGTTTTGAGAATGCCCCGGCTGTGACCATCCCGATCACCACCGACAGCTCCCAGGCAGTGCTCGACCTCGCTGCTCTGAAAACCCAGCCCGGCGATTACACGATCGCATTTCTGGGCGGGGCCGTTGCAAAATATCGCCATCAGCCTGAGACAGTCACGTCGGCAGAGGAGGCTTCCAAGAAAATGGCACTGGAAGTGAAAACACTCGAGGCCGAACTGAAAAAAGTTTCGACCGAAGCCGAGACTGCACCAGCCGAGAAAAAAGAGAAGGCCATAAAAACGGTTTCCGTGATGAATGCCAGGATGAAGGCCGCAACGGTGGCATTGAACGCGACCAAAGAGCAGTTAAAAAAGGCCACGGAAGCATCCCAACCCCGAGATATTGCGGATATCGTCGTGACAGAACCGATTACGATTCGCATCAAGCCATCGGAGAAAAAATGAAACGCACCACCCCCATCCTTCCCGGCCTGAACTGCCCTGGACCGATCCCATTCAGCACCAGCGGCCGCCGCGCGTTTCTTCAAACAGGCCTGGCCGGATTTGCCACCCTGAGCCTTCCTAACATCCTCAAACTTCAAACGTTGAAGATGGCCGCGGCTGCTGAATCCTCCAAGACTCAACCAGAGAAAAAAGCGGTGATCATGGTCTGGCAGCCGGGTGGCTTGTCACACCTCGATTCATACGATCCCAAGCCAGAAATTGGCAGCGAATATCGTGGGCCTTTCAAAACCATTCCAACCAAGGTTCCTGGGCTCCATTTCACCGAGTTGATGCCAAGACAGGCCGCCATCGCAGATAAAATGGTCGTTCTGAGATCGATGCGGCAAACGGCCGGCGGACACCCAGCCGGATCAATGCAACTCCTTTCTGGCGATCCAGATACGCGTGATAAGCCGAAGCCGAAGTATCCAGACTGGATGACGATCTCGAATTACCTGCTCTCGCAAAAGGGCCCCCGCCAGAACCCTCTCCCGTGTTACGTAGGCATCAATCCGCCTCTCGAATACAACGGACCCGCTTATCTGGGCGATGCCTATTCGCCGTTTGTGGTCTCTGGGAATCCAAATACGCCTGGCTTCACAGTCCCGAATATTGGTCTGACGGATATGGACGAAGTGCGCAGGATCGGCCGCCGCTCCACGCTTCGTCAAAATCTCGACACCCTTGAACGAAGTTTTGATCAAGCCCGAGAGCTTCAGGCTCTGGACGAATTCGAGTCTCAGGCGATGACCCTGCTGACCAATCCACAGACCAAAATTGCGTTCGACCTGAGCCTTGAAGATCCACGCGTTCGCGATCGCTACGGACGCAATGCCTGGGGGCAGCAACTTCTCCTCGCCCGACGATTGGTAGAAGCCGGCGTGGATGTGCTTACCACCAGCTTGAACGGCCCTCTCTGTGGTCGTGTCCAGAACTGGGACGACCATGCGGTAAACCACAACGTCTTTGAAGCCATGAAGTTCCGATCTCAGGCATACGATCAGGCGGTTTCCGCATTGATTGAAGATATCTACGCCCGGGGACTGGACAAGCGGGTTCTCGTGGTTGTCACAGGCGAGTTTGGGCGCACTCCCAAGATCGAATATTCGGCAAGCACAGGAGCAGGGGACGCCAGTGCCGCAGCCGGCACCACCCAGCCTGGCCGCGACCACTGGCCGCGAGCCTTTTCCAACATCTGGGCAGGTGGAGGAATCGAAACCGGCCGATTCATCGGGGCGACCGACAAACGTGGCGAAGATGCGATTGAGCGGATCTGCGGCCCTGGCGACTTTCTGGCCACAATCTATCACCACCTCGGTATCGACTCTGCAAAAACCTTGATCAAAGATTTCAACGGCCGACCAACCCCAATCGTCGATCACGGCAGCCCGATCCCGGGACTCTTCGCTTAAGATCAAGCAAAAATCACTGTATACGAGCTTATGGATGTCCAGAGGACATGCCGGGTGCCCCTATGCAAAAAATCTTGACTTGAGGGGACACTACTGACCTTGAGATGCAAATTCAAAATAGGGTCAACATATACCTGAAAAAATTGATCACAGGTGATATGATAAATTAACTTGGTTCGAATCACTCCATAGCCACTCGTCAGGTGTATCCACAGTGAGTAATGAAGCCTTCAAGTCAGCTTGTCAAGCGCACAGTCTTGGGCAATTGGATCACGCTGATCGGCTTTTCCGCGCAGTACCGCCAAACGCACCTGAGTTCCCAGATGCAGTCATGGCACTGGCTGTGATCGCTTATCAAAGAGGGCGATTCCCCGACGCTGTTGTTCATTTTTCAAAGTTTGCCGCACTCCGCCCCGGCGATGCCGCCAACCACTGCAATCTGGGTGAATGCCTGCGTGAATGTGGCCGGCTGGACGAAGCGTTGTCCCAGATCAAACTCGGCATTTCTTTGGATCCGGATCAACCAGACGCGTTTAACAGCCTTGGCCTGATTTATCACTCCCAACGCAAGCTGGAACTGGCAGAAGAGGCCATCCGCCAGGCCCTGAAATTACGACCTCAGTTCCCCATGGCGTTGATCAACCTTGGTATGGTTCTTCAAGAAAAGCGAAAGCTCAAAGAATCGGCATTGTTGTTTCGCCAAGCCTTGGAACTTGACCCTGACAACCCCATGGGTAATTCGAATCTTGGCCAGATTCTTGTCGAAATCGGGCGGGTCGACGACCTGGACGAAGCCGAGCAGTGCTGCCTTAAAGCGGTACGAATGACACCTGATCGCCCTCATCCAATCAATAATCTTGGGAACGTTTATCGAGCCATGGGCCGCTATGAAGAGGCATTGGAATGCTATCATAAAGCCATGGCAATTGCTCCCGACCTGGCCATGCCACTCAACAACATGGGGCAGGCACTTCAGGGCCGGGCCCGTTATGAGGAAGCCTCGGATTACTATTTAAATGCCATTTCCAGAGATCCTAATTCCGCCCGATTTCACGCAAACTTTGCAAGTATGCTGAACGATCAGGACCTCCACGAAGAAGCGTTACTGCGTTACCAGCATGCACTCGCCATCGATCCACTCCATGCGGAAAGTCATTTTGGAGTTGGTCAGGTCTATATGCAATTGCAGGATTCCGAATCCGCTGAAGCGGCGTTCCGAAAATCCCTTGAAATTGACTCTGAACTGACAGCACCAAGAATTGGCCTGGCAAACCTGTACTCGGAAATGGGCAACTTCGAGAAAGCCGAAGCTGAATCTGCAATTGCATTAAAATCACACCCAAAACTTGTCGAAGTTTATTATCAAAGAGCGACACATCAGAAAGGCAAAGTGACCGACACCGACTTAGAGCAGATGCAAAATCTGCTGAACGAAAAGTATTTTGGCGAAGGGGCCAAGGCTCAGCTTAATTTTGCCTTGGGATCTGTGTTCGACAAACGCAAAAATTTCGCAATGGCAGGCCAGCATTTCCAATCGGCCAATGAACTTCAAAACGCTGCCAAATTAAAGCGCAATGAGTTCTACGACCCAAACAATTTCTCGGAATGGATCACCAAAAACATCGAATCGTTTACTCCAGAATTGATGAAGGCCTTTCAGGGACAAGGCCATGAAAGTCGGAGACCGATTTTTGTGATGGGCTTGCCGCGATCAGGCACAACTTTAACAGAACAGATTCTGGCATCACATTCATCCGTTCACGGCGCCGGCGAATTGATCTTTGTGAGCAAGTCGTTTGAAAAATTACCAGAGACCCTCGGCCTGACAGGTTCGGAATCATTCTCAGCCGTTAAGTCGCTTCACTCTCTGGGCTTAAAAGCGAGCGCGGAATTGTTTCTGAAAGAAATTGCAAACAAGAACTCTGAGTTACCACACGTTGTTGACAAAATGCCGGACAACGTCAACTTGCTCGGCTGGATCAACCTCATGTTCCC
>CAMBZY010000392.1 GCA_945872325.1 Candidatus Kuenenia stuttgartensis
GCTGAATCCGTGCCGGCTCCGTTGTATTTGAGAATCACAAATCGAGGGGGCCGGGCGGAACCTGCGGCAACGCCCAGCAGACCACCGAAACGCTCAGCACGAATCCTTTGTTCATCCCAGACTTCCACTTCACAACCAGCGGCAGAGGCAATCACAGCAGCCTTTTCCGCAAGCCTTTCCGGGCATTTTTCATCGGGCGTGGTGTTGCCCAATTCGCGGGCCAGATTCACGCTATGACCAACCCCTACGGCAAATTCGAATTGAGCGTCGTCGAGCTTGCTGGAATGGCTTAAAAAGGTCAGGCTGCCGAACGGGTGGCGATTGGCTTCTTTTTTCCTGAGGCCAGGCCCCTTGGTGCCCACAATCCAGCCACGGATCAGGGCCGCTTCTTCGCTATCCGCAAGCACCACAGTCACAGAACGGCCCGGCTTTGAGGCCAATGTTTTGGAAGCGGATGTTGCTGCCTCAAAAGCCTTGAGAGGCGAGAACTTTGCTGATTCACCAAGGCCATAGAACAGAATTGCGGGCAGATTCGAGCTGGCAGGTGGATAAACGGCCAGGGATTCGCCAACCCCGGTAGGAGCTTCGCCGGAAGGTGGCAGATAGTCCACCAGATTTTTCAGGTCAGGCGCATTCGCAAGTCGATCGCGAACGATTTCGACTTCTTTATGCAAGCCGATGGCTATCCAGTGGATGCGCTTGGTTGAATCGGCAGCCGGGTCAGGCTGATGGGACCAGGACGAAGTTCTTTGGATTTGCATGTTTGATGAGCAGCCGTGCAGGAAGTGTTCGAAATGAAATGGAAGATCCGAGGTCCGTTCCTCGCAAGCCAAATATGCCAGAATCGTTTATGGTGCGCCAAGAGAATTTGAAAAATCCGGGGTTGTCGAGAATCGAGGATCTGTTAGGTTAACTCTACATTCGCAGGAATGGAGCGATTCACGATTCTGGCTGAGGCACGATGCCTGGCTGTTTTGATTCGCACGAAAAATTCCTGCCCTCTGGCATGGATGCCGCTAAAGCTATGAGAAATTATCGCCTTTCTCACTCCCGAATTTATTGTGCCATGATATGGACCGTCATGGCCCTGGCCAGCACTGGATGTGTGGAGCGCCGTTATACGATCCGCTCAAATCCACCAGGCGCATTGGTTTATGTCAATGGCGAGGAGATCGGCACCACACCGGTTTCACGCAGTTTCACCTATTACGGTGACCGCGATATCACGTTGATTCAGGATGGTTTTGAGACCCAGCGCGTTACTCAGCCGATGAAAGCCCCATGGTGGGACAATCTCTTCACGGAATTCTTCTCCGAGAATCTGATCCCATGGACCATGCGTGACGAACGAGAGCTGAACTTCGACATGCTGCCTCTCCAAAACGCCCCTGTCGGTGACTTGATGGGCCGGGCGGAACAGCTCCGAACCGAGGGCAAGTCAGGTACGCCTGCTGCTCTCACGGAACCTAAACGCTGGTTCCGATGGCTTGGCCAATAATTCCCACCTGCTTCCAATACAAAGAGATCACTCGCAGCCCTTCTAAAAACGGTCTAATTCCATGAAAATACTTGCCGCTGCAGTGCAGATGCAGTCTACCCTGGGGCGGCCTGAATGGAATCTGGATCAAGCGGATACGTATCTTAAAGCAGCCGTAAATCAAGGCGCTGAACTGGTCGTCCTGCCCGAGCTTTTCTGCTGCGGTTACGGCTTTGGAACATCCTATTCCACACTTGCTGGCGGCACGAACGATCGCGTGGTTTCGCATCTTTCAGAACGTTCCAGGCAGTGGAAGATCGGGATCGCAGCCGGAGTGGCCCTTTGGCATGCTGGAGAGATCTACAACGCCATCACATTTTGCCTTCCAGATGGCCGTGTTCATTATTACTCAAAACGAAATCTGGTTTTCTGGGAACCTTTCGTATTTCGCAAAGGTCGCCGGGCCACCATCGTCGAAACGCCCTGGGGCCGAGTCGGGCTGGCGATCTGTGCCGATATGATCTACAAGCACGTCTGGCGCGAATATCGTGGCCAGATCGATCTGGCGATTGTCTCAAGCGCATGGCCTGAATTCGCTTGCAGCCGTCGTGGCAAGGCCAATTGGCTTCTGGGCCGACTTGGGCCTCTTTGTCGCGAACTGCCGGGCCAGATTTCTGAAGATCTTGACGTTCCGGTCATCTTCAGTAACCAATGTGGCCTGACCCGTACACGTGTTCCACTGATGAATGCCTGGCTTGAAGACCGGTTTGCTGGTGGATCGACCATTGTCGACCATCGGGCTGAAACTCTGTCTCAGGCAGGCTTGGAATCCGCTCTGGTGGTGGGTGAAATCCACCTCAGGAATCGAAACATTTTGACCATGAGTAACCCGACATGCCCTTCTACGTCCGTCTTGGGCCTCACGGCTTGATCATCGCCATAGGCGCGGTTTTGCACTCTCGTCTAGGGCGTGCGATCTATCGCCGAAAGAATCGCCAAAAATTACGTTCAAGGCCTGATTCTTCGACTCTGACTGCCAGACAGTGGATGATTGATGCGCCCGAAAACTTGACTCCATCGTCATTATTTGTCCAAATAATCAAACAGAACAAAAACTTGCAGTCTGCGAACGAGGTTCAGAACCAACTTCAGAGTGTAGACTAAAACGCTTCGCAACTTGAAGACGGACTGCAGGAACACACCGAGACCTTTGACTATGTGCGGTATCGCCGGCGCCCTAGACCTGAATGGCCAACGTGAATTTCCTCGCGAAATTCTGGCAAGAATGACCAACGCGATTGCCCATCGCGGGCCAGACGACGAATCGTTTCACTTCGAACCGGGGGTGGCCCTGGGCGCCCGACGGCTTTCGATTGTCGACCTTTCCGGCGGTCGCCAACCACTGTGCAATGAGAACGGTCAGACCTGGGTCGCATTCAACGGCGAACTGTTCGATTACCCGGAACTTCAGCGAGATCTGCAGGCTCGGGGCCACACGCTTCAGACAAAGTGCGACACCGAATGCTGGGTCCACCTTTATGAAGACTATGGCTCGGCCATGTTCGACCACACCAAGGGGCAATATGCCGTCAGTCTGTGGGACAGGCCCGGGAATACTCTGATTCTGGGCCGCGATCGCGCTGGTATCGTACCGCTTTACTACACGGAAGTGGACGGATGGCTACTGTGGGCCTCTGAAATCAAAGCCCTTCTGCGAAGCGGCATGGTCTCGGCCAGGATGGACCCCAAGGGCATCGACCACCTCTTCTCATTCTTCTGTGCCGGCACCACTCGCACCTTCTTCGAAGGCATCAAGTCGCTCCCGCCAGGACACTTCCTGAAGGCTACCAATGGAAGGGTTTCCATTCACCGATACTGGGATCTGAATTTCCCGGACGCTGGTCAGGAACGCCGTGCAGCCGACCCTAAAATTCTTATAGACGAACTTGAAGACAAGCTCCAAAGAGCGGTGACCAAACGCCTTAGGGGCGATGTTCCGGTGGTCAGCTATTTGAGCGGCGGCCTCGATTCTACCGTGGTTCTAGGTCTGACAAAACATGTTCGGGGCAAGGCGGTTCCGTCGTTTACGATCGGCTTTGACAAGGCTGGCCCTGACGAACGCACGGCGGCCACTGAAAGTGCACTCGCTCTGGGCTCGAAACTGACCACGCTCACCTTGAACCGCCACGACCTTGCGGACGCTTTTCCAGAGCTCGTCGTCGCTGCTGAAGGACCTGTGCTGGACACCAGTTGCGCAGCCCTGATGATGCTCGCCAAGACTGTTCACGGCCAGGGTTATAAAGTCACCCTGACTGGCGAAGGGGCCGATGAAGCTCTGGCTGGATATGTCTGGTTCCGAACCCAAAAGCTCCGCGATTCCGTCAACGGAATGTTCGGTGGGCAATCGCTGACGAGTCTTCTGCGCTGGACGGCTTTGAAGGCCATCGGGGGCCCAACCGCATCCACGGACGGAATGTACATGAGGCCCGGAATTCGCCCTGCCCAGCAGGACTT
>CAMBZY010000393.1 GCA_945872325.1 Candidatus Kuenenia stuttgartensis
TCCAATTCTGGTTCACTGGTTCGTTGTTCTTAGAAAGTCAGGGATTTATGTCATATCCGTTGCATTTTGAGCATGGTTCGTGTCGTGCTGAGCCGCTTGATGAAACGAGGCGCCTGGCAGGAGTCGGCCAGGCCCACCCAGATTCAAAAGCTCCTGGAGCTTCTGTTCGAGCAGTTCCGTCAACAGGCTTGAAGCCTTGCGCGACTTATTCGGCGATTCCTGATCCTTTGCAACGGGTACTTCAGGAGATTGACCTGATGGTACTTTTTTATCGACGGATTGGACGAATTTCTGAACCTCGATCGGCTCTCCAATATAAATCGAAGCCCGTCGGGGAACATAATGGCGGGCCGCTTTGGTATCGCTCCGCATGGCGTCCTGCTTGAATTTGATCAATATTTCCGAAGCACGCTCACAGGTCGGCGAATTCATCACATAATCACCTGGATAGCTATAAAGCTGCACCACCATGAACAGATCTTCCAAATCCTGCTTCCATTCAGGCAACATATTCGAGTCACGGGCAGGGTCGCTCCAGCGCTCGATAATGATCCGCCTGCACTCTTTCACCCGTTCGGGAACTGACTTGGTTCTGGCCTTTATCTGGTTGATATGGAGCTTTTCTTCAACAGTTTCAAGCACATATTCACGAAGATGGCTCACACGCTCCCTCGGTGTACCTGACTGCACAGAACCCATGTATTCAATTTCTTTGAGTGAAAGCATGCCAGTTGCATATCGATATATACGTTCCAACAGGGTACGACCAGGTACTTCACGCCAATCGAATTTTTTTTCCAGACGATTTAATAAATCGGTGAGACAGGGGACAGGATCAGCACTTTCCAGGAACCTGTATTTAATACCAACAGGTACAATCCAGACCTTTCGACCGTGGTCTTTAGCCTTGCGGGCCGCCATGATGGCCACGGCAGAGACACCTTCACGCAGGGGGGTGATCTGGTCGTTAAGCCGATAGATTTCGCCTTCCGGAAAAATCACGAGAGGAGTTTTACCGAGTGTCAGAATTTCCTGAGCCTTGCGGAGTGCTTTTAAATCGGTGCCTTCACGATCCACAGGGAAGCAGCCAATTCGCGGCAGAACGAACCAGTTAAGTCCTGTAAATATGGCATGAGTGGCCATAAAATAGAACGGTTTTTTCACCATCCTGCCCAGATGAAACATCAGTGCACTATCGGCATGATCAGAATGGTTGGGCGTTAATAAAATACCATCGCCTTGTCCGATCAGGGCTTGAATTTTTTCGAGACCGTGAACATGGATATCGTGAACTTTTTGATTTCGGCGCAATTTCCGGTCGGTATAAAATTTCCCAAGCCACATCACAACTCGCGAGTGACTGGGCTCGATAAACCTGTATTTCAATTCGTTACTAAGTTTGTGGCGATGCATGGCTTGGTTCGACTCTGGAAAAGCGTATTTTGGGGAAGGGAGATGATCGACCAGCTCTAACACTTCCAGCCTAACCCACACTCAGAGTGGTTGGCAATTGTCATGGTCAGGAAATCCGATTGGGGGGAGCCGGACGCCTTACAGATGTAGTGGAATTGTCAGAGAGTCTGGAGGAGGGGGGGTGGACGGATATCAGGGGTGCATGTCTGTATCATTGTAAAGAGGAAGGAAATTTGTTAAAATCTGAAGTAACTGAAGAATCAAGAAACGGAGCCGGGCGAAGCGACTTTTCGAGCAAGTCGCCCCGTTGACCGCATCAATAGTGCAAGGATACACCACGCCGTGAGCGACGACGCCATTGATAAGCCAACCGAAGACGGCCCTGAATCCAATGTTCCGAACCCACCTGAGAAAGCGGCTTTGCCAGCTCAGAAGAAGGGCAAGGACGACCGGAACAAGCTGCCGAACCCGGCCGATGTGCTTGTCCCGACGCCCCTGAACATTGAGGAAGAGCTTAAGGAAAGCTATCTGACGTATGCGATGTCGGTCATCGTCAGCCGTGCTCTGCCGGATGTGCGTGACGGTTTGAAGCCATCGCAGAGGCGTATCCTCACAGCCATGCTTGATCTGGGCCTGACTCCAGGCTCATCGACCAGCAAGTGTGCCGGTATCGTGGGTGAAACCATGAAGCGGTATCACCCTCACGGCGACAATTCGATCTATCCCACACTGGCCCGGATGGCTCAGTGGTGGAACATGCGCCATACCCTGATCACAGGTCAGGGGAATTTCGGCTCGATCCACGGCCTCCCACCGGCGGCCATGCGGTATACAGAGGCCAAGCTGTCGCCAGTTGCGGCGGAGATGCTTGAGGATATACGACTCGACACGGTCGATTTTCAGCCCAATTACGACGAGAAATACCAGGAACCGCGCGTCCTTCCTGCCAAGTTCCCGAACCTTCTGGTGAACGGATCAGGCGGGATTGCCGTGGGTATGGCGACGAACATTCCGCCCCACAACCTCGGCGAGGTGTGTGACGCTCTGGTGGCCCTGATGGACCAGCCAGACATCACCCTTGACGAGCTGATGGAGTACATACCCGCCCCCGACTTCCCAACAGGGGGCATCCTGTGCGGCAAGTACGGCATCAAGCAGGCGTATTTGTCGGGCAAAGGCAGGGTGGTGATCCGCTCCCGCCACGAGATTGAAGAGTATAAGGACGGCCGCAGCCAGATCATCATCACCGAGATCCCGTTCCAGCAGACCAAAGAGCCACTTCTGAAGAAGCTGGCAGAGCTGGTCAACAGCGGCAAAATCACGGGCGTCTCAGACATCGTGGACGAGTCGGACCGCAAGCAGCCGGTTCGGATCGTGGTGAAGGTCAAGAAGGGCGAGAATGCCCAGGTGATTCTGAACCAGCTGTTCCAGTTCTCACCGCTTCAGGACAGCTTCTCGATCATCAATCTGGCCCTTGTCGACGGACGGCCCCGGATGCTGCCGCTCAAGGAGATGCTGAGGCTCTTTATTGAGCACCGCCAGGTGGTGATCCGACGCCGGACGACGCACCAGTTGAAGCAGGCCCGCGAGCGAGCCCACGTTGTCGAAGGTCTTTTGATCGCACTGACTTACATCGACGAGATCATCCAGATCATCCGGTCCAGCCGCGACCCGGACACGGCCCGCCAGAGATTGATGCAAGTCGAGGTATCGGCAGACGTTCTGCAACGAGCTCTGGACGATCCGGAAGCCCGTCCGACCGGCCCCCTGACACGGCGCCAGGCCGACGCCATTCTCTCCATGCAACTTCAGCGCCTTACAGGACTTGAAGCGGACAAACTGGCCACCGAGTACAAAGGCTTGCGTGACGACATCCGAAAGTACGAGTTCATTCTGGCCCATGAATCCGAGATTCTGGGCATGATTCGAGCCGACCTTCTGGAGCTCAAGGAGAAGTACGCAAACCCAAGACGCAGCACGATTTCCGACGAAGAGATTGGCGACTACGACAAGGAAGCCCTGATCCGCGAAGAATACATGGTGGTGACGGTGACCAACGCCGGCTACATCAAGCGACTCCAGCCAGCCACTTACAAGGCCCAGGGGCGTGGAGGGCGTGGTATCTCTGCGACTTCGACCAAGGACGACGACTTTCTGTCGCACATGTTCGTGGCCCTGACGCACGACTACATGCTGTTCTTTACAACGGCCGGTAAAGTCTACTGGCTAAAGGTTTACGACATCCCTGAAGGCTCCCGCACGAGTGGTGGGCGGGCGTTGGTGAATCTTCTCCAGTTGAGCGAGGGCGAAAAAGTCACTGGAATGGTGCCCGTACGGCACTTCCGAACAGACGAGAGCCTGTTCATGGTGACCCGTCGCGGGACGGTGAAAAAGACGCCTTTGACGGCCTTCAAGCGTCCTATGGGACGTGGAATTATTGCTCTTGGCCTTGACGAGGGCGATGAACTGATCGGCGTAGCCCGGGTTTTGGCAGGCCAGCAAGTGGTTCTGGCGACCAAGGAAGGGATGTCGATCAGGTTCGACGAATCCGACGTAAG